>LVWS01000018.1 GCA_002083365.1 Nitrospira sp. SG-bin1
AGGGCAGATCGGCCGGCCCCTCCGCCATCCGGAACCGAGCCTCGGTGTCCGTCGGCGGCCGGGCATAGTCCGGCCCCACCGCACAGGCGGCCAGGGCGGCGGCAAGTACCAGGACAGATATGCTGCGGCAAGTCGAAGCAAACATGATCAATGCTCTCCGTCCACCAATGTCCCGGCGTACTCTTGGCGAGCCCGTTCAGGCGGCCCCTCCGGTAAGTCGCTCCGTTGTTTCACCGGCGCCCATCGCTCACTGATCCTCCGTATTGTGACGAAGAACAGCGGGACAAAAAAGATCGCAAGAAACGTCGCCGTCAGCATCCCCCCCAAGACCCCGGTTCCGATGGATTGACGGCTGGCCGCTCCCGCTCCGCTGGCGATCGCCAACGGCAAGACGCCGCCTATGAAGGCCATGGAGGTCATGATGATCGCTCGGAATCGCAACCGCGCCGCTTCCTTTGCCGCCTGCTGGAGCGGCATGCCGTCGCTTCGTCGATGATTGGCGAATTCGACGATCAAGATGGCATTTTTGGCCGCCAACCCGATCAGCGTGACTAAGCCGATCTGGAAATACACGTCGTTCGTCATTCCTCTCAACCACACGGCGGACATGGCGCCGAACACGCCGAACGGCACCGCGAGAATGACGGCGAGCGGCACGGTCCAACTCTCGAACTGCGCCGCCAGTACCAGAAAAACCATCAACAGGCCGAATCCGAACGCCAATCCCGACTGTCCGCCGACTTTCGCCTCTTGATATGAAATGCCGCTCCATTCGAGGGTGTAGCCCTTGGGAAGCAACACCTCTTGCGCCGTACGTTCCAGCGCCTCCAGCGCCTGACCGGAACTGTAGCCGGGAGCCGCGGCTCCCAGCACCCAGGCGGTGTTGAACCCATTGAAGTGGGTTACCGGGTCGGGACCGCTCGTGAATTCGGTCTCGACCACCGTATCGAGCGGAATCATCATTCCCCCGAGACCGGTGCCGCCGATACCGGGCGTGGCGCTTCTGCCGCCGAGCGCCGTGGCGGCCGGGCTCAGCGATCGCACATACACGTTCCCGATGTCGTCCGGGCTCGCGCGAAACTCGGCTTCGGCCTCCGTTTGAACGCGATAAACCCGACCGAATTTGAGAAAGTCGTTGATATAGAAATTGCCGAAGTAGGCCTGCATCGTATCGAAGATTTCCGAAATCGGGACCCCCAGCGCCTTCGCCCTTTCGCGATTCACGCGGGCGAACAATCGCGGCGCCGTGACGCGGAAATTGGAGCCGATCCCGGCGATGGCGGGATTCTCCTTGGCTTTCGCCACGAATTCCTGGGTGGCGGCGGCCAATTTCCGGAAATCTCCGCCGCTCGGATCCTGCACCTGCAGCGAAAATCCGCCCGTCGCGCCGATCCCGCGAATCGGCGGGGCGTTGAAGGCGAGAACCAAAGCCTCCGGAATTTTTGCAAACTCTCCGTAGGCCGCCCCGACCAAAGCCTGAACATGTTCACCCGGCTTGCGCTCGTCCCAATGGTGCAACGGAACGAACATGGTGGCGGAGTTAGGCCCTCGCGTATTGAAGACGAAGTTCATGCCGGACATCGCATCGGTCGAGTGGACGGCCGGGACCGAGAGAAAATACCGTTCGATCTTCTGAAGGACTTCATCGGTCCTTTGCTTGGACGCGCCGTCGGGCAGCTGCACGATGGTGATGAAATACCCTTGGTCCTCGTCCGGCAAGAAGGCGGGAGGAATCATGCGAAAGAGCCCCAAGGCCGCGACCACGATCACCGCAAACACCGAGAAGGACACGGCCCGCCATTTGATGACGACATCCACGGCTCTGGAATAGCGCTCCCTGGTCCAGTCGAAAAATTTGTTGAACCACGCGAAAAACCCCGTCTCGTGATGTTCGCCGCCCGGCTTCAGCACCAAGGCCGACAACGCGGGGCTGAGCGTCAAAGCCACCAGTCCCGAGATCGTCACCGCCATGGCGATCGTGATGGCGAATTGTTTATAGAGCTCGCCGATGATTCCGCCGAGAAACGCGACCGGCACGAAGACCGACACCAAGACGAGAACGATCGCGATCACCGGACGGGTGACTTCCGCCATGGCCTTTCTCGCGGCTTCCCGTGGCGACACGAATTCTTCCCTCATGTGCCGCTCGACATTCTCGACGACGACGATGGCATCGTCGACCACGATGCCGATGGCCAACACCATGCCGAAGAGCGTGAGCGTATTGATGGAAAATCCCAAGGCTTCCATACCGGCGAACGTGCCGATGAGTGAAACCGGGACGGCGGTGGCGGGAATCAAGGTGGCCCGCCAACTCTGCAGGAACAGATACACGACGAGGATGACGAGGGTCATCGCCTCGGCGAGCGTCTTGAGCACTTCCTTGATCGACACCTCGATGAACTTGGTCGTGTCGTAAGGAATGTCGTACATCAGCCCCGGCGGAAAGGCCTTGGCAAGTTCGCTCATTTCAGCGCGAATGTGCTGGGCCGTCTCGAGCGCGTTGGCGCCGGGAGCCAGAAAGGTGATGAGGAAGACGTTCGGCTTCCCGTTCCATCGACCCTGCATCACGTACGATTGGGCACCCAATTCGACCCGCGCGACGTCCTTTAGACGCACCAGCGATCCGTCCGGCATGGCCCGAACGATCAGATTTTCGAAGTCACTTACTTCCGTCAATCGTCCCTGCGTCATGATGGGGATCGTCAATTCCGTTCCCATGGGAGCCGGCTCGCGACCCACTTGCCCGGCAGGGAAATCGCGGTTTTGTTCCCGAACGATACCGGCGATGTCGGTGGGCGTCACACCCAGCTGGGCCATCCGCACGGGATTCAAGATCAATCGCATCGAGTAATTTTGTTGTCCGAAGACGACGGCCTGTCCGACGCCACGGATCCGCTTGAGATTGTCCAAGACGCGCAGCAAGGCATAATTCGAGATAAAGACCGAATCCTGAGTCGGATCGGTCGAACTCATCGCCACGACCACCAGGAGATCGGGAGAAAATTTCAAGACGCTGATCCCCTGCCGCACCACTTCGGGGGGCAATTGCGGCTCGGCCAGCTTCACGCGATTTTGGGTCTGCACCTGCGCGATATCCACGTTGGTCCCGATCTCGAACGTCAGCCTGATGCTGATATGGCCGTCGTTCGTGCTCGTGGAATCGTAGTACAGGAGGTTGTCGATGCCGGGTAACTGGACTTCGATCGTTCGCGCCACTGAATCCGCCGCAACTTCAGCGCTGGCGCCGGGATAGTCGGCCTCGATCTGGACGACGGGCGGGCTGATGTCAGGGAACTGGGCGATCGGCAAGGTAGTGAGCGCCGCGAGTCCGATGACGACGATGACGATGGAGATGACCGAGGCAAAGATCGGCCGCTCGATGAAGAAACGTGAGCTCACTGTTGGTCCTTCGGGGCTTCGGGCGTTCGGTCTCCGGCGGGGTCGGCCACGTCGTTTGGGGTTCCGTTGTTCTGCTCAAGATTGTCCGGGGATACGGCGACGGGAATCGGGTGAACGGGCGCACCTGGCCGTATGGTATGAAAGCCGCTGACGATCACCCGCTCCCCGGACCGCACACCCGACTCAATGATCCATTGCTGCTCTTGCCAACTACTCGCCTTGACCGGTCGAATTTCCACCTTATCGTCTTCACCCACGATAAATACAATGGGACCCTGCGGCCCCTGTTGGACCGCTCGCTGCGGCACCAACAGGGCATGGTCTTTCACCGTTCCCTTGAAACGTACCCTCACAAATTGCCCCGGCAGCAGCACTCCGTCGGGATTGGGGACGACGAATCGAGCCCGCCTCGATCCTGTTTCGGTCCGCAGGCCGACATCGGTGAAATCAAGGACGCCCTCATGTGGATAGATGCTGCCGTCGGCAAGGATGACCATGCCTTTCAACTGAGTGAGGCCGGGATGTTGAAGCCCCACTGCGATGGCATCTTGACGTCGCTTGAGCAGAAACGTCTCCGGGACATTGACCACCACATACATCGGATGAATACGATGGATGATGGTCAGCAAATCGGTTTGAGCCGAAACCAACCGTCCCTCGTAATACCGGCTTCGCTCGATGAGGCCGGTGATTGGAGCGACGATGGTGGTGTTATCAAAATCGAACTTGGCCTTGATGAAATCGGCCTGAGCCCTTTGCACCGCGGCCTTGGCCGCAAGGTCTTCGGCGATGGCGTCATCCACGTCCTTTTGGCTGACGGCCTGTTCTGCAAGCAACGGCTTCACACGAGCCAGATCCTGCTTGGCCTGAACCAAGCGCGCTTCCGCTTCCGCGATCCTGGCCTGCGCGCTTTTGTAAGCCGCTTCAAACGGCACCGGATCGATCTGATAAAGCTTGGCGCCCTTTTTCACCTCTCGTCCTTCCGAAAACAACACCGCTTTCAGGAGACCGGTGACTTGCGAGCGGATTTCAACCGGACGAGACGCTTCCGCTTGTCCGATGAATTCCGGTTCATCCGGCACGGTGCGGGCGACCGCCGTCACGACTTCCACCTGCGGGGTCGGAGGCGGTGAAGGAGCCGACCCTACGTCATCTTTGCATCCAAGCACCGCGGCGATCGCGGCTGATGTCATCAATAGAGCGAAGGATCTGAAGAGATATATGCCCATAAAACTCATGCGTCTAATCCTAACTTCATCGCCGTTTCCATGGCCAGGCAAAATGCGGCATTGTATCCAGACACATGAGACGGCGGCAAGTCCGAGACAGGCGGCATCTCTTGGCCATTTCATTACGACCGTGGGATGGGCCCACATCGCACGTTTCACCTTGCGTTGCTCTCGAAGCCGATCAGTCCTGTTTGCCCCCTCGTTGATGAATTGAACTTCTCGCCTTTAGTGATCTCTTCGACGAGACACCTTGTCAAACAGCCGGATGCCCGAAGCTCCGCTCCTTGCCCCCATAGGCGCGCCAAGAGCGACTTGCCCTCCGCATCGACGAATGTCACACCGACCAAGTCGATCACCGTGAACTGTCGGCCATCCCGAGACATCTGCTGGCAATACGCATCAAGTTCTTTCACCCAAGGGCCGGCCAATCGTCCCTCCAGGAGGAGCAAAAGTGAGTTTGGTGATGCCCCCCGCTGCGGAGTGATCTTCAACACGTTACAACCTTGTCACTTTACGGTTCGAGTTGGATTACTCTCAATCTGCGATCGGCGGTTCTGTAAAATAACCGGATCGACGACTTCTCCGCATTGCACACAGCGTCTTGCCAGACAATCGACAGGGGCTGCCCCGACAGTCGAATCAAAAGATCCTTCCACGATCATAAGTCCCCTGCATCTGGAGCACCGTATGGGATCGGCTTGGTTTTCTCGGTCTGTAATAAGTTGTTTCGCCAATAACCCCACCGCCGCCATGATCGACCTCCCTCGTTTAAGGGTACATTCATTGAAGTGGCAACATATAGGCCAGTATCAGCTTGAATAGCCGGCACTATCCAAACAGTGGAAATGATAGGGGTGATACTTCGATGGACAAGGTGCCAGGGCTCACGGATTGTAGGGCGATCTGCCGATCCCGCGGCACGCTGCCGAGCGATCGGCTCGTGCCACGGGATCATGGAACACTTTAAGGCAAGGTGTAGGTTAAATTTGGCCAGACCGCATACCCAATCGCTTGACCGTTTTTCCCTTCCTGCAGTTCAAAGATGATACTTGTTTGGAAAGGAGTGGTTCCTGACATCCCAGTGAATCCACCAGACCCACCGGTAAACGTGAACTGGCCCTCACACTCTTTTAAATTTCCAGCGCACTTCCAGTGGCCATATCCGACGTCTTTGCCTTCATGCGCCACGATCGTGCAGAGGCCTTCCATCGCCTGATAATCTTTGGTTCTGTTGAGGTTCACACGGACCGGACAAGTCAGTTTGGATGAATGGACGATCATCTTGCCTCCGTCTTTATGACGGGAGATCAGCACTCCTTTCACCATTCCATTGACGACCTGTTCTCCATGTGTCAGCTCCAAGAACTCGCCGGTTCCGCTCCAACTGGAACTGGAATCTCCTGCCTCAACGGTCTTGGCATCAGCCACTGAACCTCCCAATTTTCCTATGCATAGAGCGATCCCGATCACACAAACCCCGTACTTCATAGCTCTCATGTTGGCTCCTTCCTTTGGATAGCGATGCTTTAAGGACAGCGTGCTAGTCTGGCAACTCCGGTGAACGGCTCCCGGCGCTTACCCGGTCATTCGTTACAGGTACCTTCAGTGGATTCAATGCGCCGATACGTGTATCGGGCGGGCCGACCTTAACCTGATCCGCTATACAATCCATACTAGGATTTATCCTAGGTAATGCAGGTTACAAGCGATACAGTGGCCTTCTCAGCGATGATCGGAGAAGACGGCCATAGTTACGGGACGGATTCAGCGATCGGAGGATATAGGCATGCGAACCGCTCGAGCGGCAAGGGAGCGATTATTCACGAGGACGGGTGATGCCGAATTTTTGCATCTTCGATTGAAGGGTGGTTCGCTTGATTCGTAAGCGGGCCGCCGCGCCTCCCGGCCCGCCGACCACCCATCTGGATTCTTGGAGAGCATGCAGGATCTGCTCGCGTTCGGCTTCCTCCAGCGACGTCATGGAAGAGACCGTCGCGTGGTTCTCTGTCCGCAACTCACTGACGGGCACCTGTAAATCCGTTCCTTGCGAAAGAATGACGGACCGTTCGACCAGATTTTCCAGCTCACGAATGTTGCCGGGCCATGCATAGCGGGAGAGCACCTCCAGCGTCCGGGTAGGAACGGTTTGGATGTTCTTTTTCATGCGAAGGGCATAATGCTGGGTGAAGTACCGAACTAAGACAGGAATATCTTCGCGGCGTTCGCGCAGCGGAGGCAACGTGATGGGAAAGACATTCAACCGATAGTACAAGTCGCTCCGAAACTCTTTATTCTCCGCCAATGCCTTGAGATCCCTGTTGGTGGCGGCGATCAAGCGCACGTTGACTCGCATGGTCTTGGTGCCACCAAGCCGCTCAAACTCCTGTTCCTGCAGGACGCGAAGCAGCTTGGATTGCAGCTCCAACGGAATCTCTCCCACTTCGTCGAGAAAGATCGTGCCTTTATCAGCCAGCTCGAATCGTCCCGCCTTCTGCGAAATGGCTCCCGTAAACGCGCCTCGTTCGTGTCCGAACAGCTCGCTTTCCAGCAGCCCTGTCGGAATGGCGGCACAGTTCAGTTTGACGAACGTGCGCTCGCCTCGCCCGCTCAGCCGATGAATGGCCCGAGCGATGAGTTCCTTGCCGGTGCCTGTTTCTCCTTGGATCAACACGGTCGAATCCGTCGGAGCCACGACTTCCACTTGTTTGAGTACCTGCTTGAGGGCATGGCTGTCGCCGAGGATATCGTCAAACCCGTGCTCGGCTCGGAGCTCTTCCTCGAGATAGAGCTTCTCTTTCGCAAGCTTGTCCTTGAGCTCGGCAATCTGATGGAAGGCCAATGCGTTCTCCACCGCAACCGCCACTTGCTGCGCCACCTGTTGAAGAAATTCTATGTCTTTGTCGCTATAGGCTTCTTTCTGCAAACTCAAGAACCCCATGGCGCCCAACCGCCCTCGTGCTGTGGTTAACGGGACGAAACAGAATGATTCCGTCCCATCTTCCTTCATGTGGCCGATGACCATGGGCCATCGCTGCTCGTCGGCCAAATTTGGCACGAGGAGAGGCTGTTGTCCTTGCCAAACCAATCCCGCAGGGCAGTCGTCAACCGCCACTTCATGGCCGCCCACAAGATCGGCCGGCACATTGGCTTGAATGGTGTGCAACCGCATCACCTTCTTCATGGGGTCATGCAGGGAAAGGTCAACATAGTTGACCTGGACGACCCGAGGCAGGCGCTGCGCAAGCTCCAGGACGAGCGCGTCGAGATCTCGATGAGCGGAGATAGCCTGCGCGACTTCCAGCAGGGCTTGATACCGCTCTGCCAGCGTTTCACAAGGAGAGATGGGCGATCGGTCCATAACTTTTACAAGTATGAACCATCGCCCCAGGACTGCTCAAGAGGTTGACACTGTCAGGGCATCAGATGATGAGCACCGCTTCTTTGTTCGGGATCAGTTGCGACCGCCAACTGTTCCCAAGCAAGCACATCAAGCGGCCAACCACAGCCGAGCGCCCTTCACCATTGAAACTAACTGATTGCAGCACGTTTTGAATAGCGCCAATCCGAGTCAAACAAGTTCAGTTTGGCTGTCAGGAAGTCGGGATAGCGGGTCCGTCCACCTTGGAGCTGTTCGACCCAAGAATCCACCAGCCTCTCTTCAAGGGCGCATGAAGGAACGGCCTGTCTTATCGCTCGGCGTTCGGTCATCTTCAGCACCTTCTGCCCCTCTCTTTGCTGTGGGCTCTATCAACACTTATGCCTCTGCTGTCACGGAAGACAGCCACAGCTCGTCTCGGCTACTTCGTTGCCAATCATCCCGTGCTCAAAGTAAGGCCGCCTCAGGGCAATGCAACCGTGAGGTTTGGCCAGTACGCGTACCCGACGGCCCGAGCATTACTTGCTTCCAGCTTCTCGAAGACAATCCGGCTAAAAAACGGAGTTGCTCCTGAGATTCCGCTGAATCCACCGGCCCCGCCTGTAAACGTAAACTCGCCTTCACATTCCATAGGCCCTCCCGAGCATTTCCATTCGGCATAGCCCACGTCTTTCCCCTCATGGGCGAGAATCGTGCAGAGTCCGAAGTAGACTCTGTGGTCATTTGTTTTATTGAGGGTGACGCGAATCGGACATTCGACCTGGGCCGTATGAACAATCCCACCGACCGCGCCGTTCGAATGGCGGACAACCATCACCCCTTTCACGATGGCGTTGATGACCTGCCCCCCATCCGGGAGATCATGGACCTCTCCGCTGCCTATCCAACTCGTACTCGCGTACCCAGCTTCAAGAGTCTTTGCCGAGGCAAACGAACCATCGCTTCCAACCAGACTAACAACCAAACCCACCACAACGATGAAGTAATAAATGATCCTCATAACGGCTCCTTTCAGTTTGACTGATTTGTTCAACCACACACTTCGGATGAGCTATACGACAATGTCCGTCCCCCACGGGTTATCCACCAAGAAGAGCCACAACCCATCGGACTGACGCCGCAAGATGCTGGAGGATCGGCCACCGAGTTGCACAGCAGCTCCCGTTGGATCGACTCCCTGTATGCTCCACCTGGCGCAATACTGCGCCACATCGCCTGCCTGCACGATCTGCTGTGCTTCAATAGTCAATGTCGGCTTCAACGCCATGAAACCTGCCAAGGCTTGGCGTATCCCTGCAGTCCCACTGACGACGACGCCTGGCCTCATGACGAATGACGCACCAGGCTCAAACAATGTCAGAGCTGTTTCCAAATCCTGCTCATTCATAGCCGTAACAAGCTGTGTAATGAGATCTATCGGATCGCACGTTTTCATCGCTGCTCCTTTCATACGGCCCACTGTCACTTTCATCTCTCGAACGGACTCGCCCTGAACTTACTGACGGCGGCGAAGGATCGCATAGAAGGCCGGCACCTTCACAACGTCGCCTGTTGGGAGACTGTGAACGGTACGGATGTGACTCGGTCCTGTCTTGAGAAGCGTAAAGCGATCTGCCGGGAACAATGATGCCAAATCGTCTTCATGCAACATGCCCGGCGTGATCTGGTGTTGAAATACCCGTGCCAGGCCTGGGGGCGGTCCATACTGTTCAATCAGTTGAGCAAAGAACGGCTCAGCGGCTGAGGATAGTTCGACCAGATACAACGCTCCTTTTTCCCCGATCAACCGCTTGATGCTCTGCACAGCTGTCGGCTGGTCATGGGGTGACAGTTGATGCAGCACGGCCCGCAGATAAACGTTGGCGTCGCCGATCTCCTCGTGAAGGACCTGGGCATCGTCAGGATTGAGTACATCGAGCAACCGATAGGAGATGTTCGCAGCCGCATTAGTTTTCCCAGCCAGTTCGACTGCCGCTGGGGCGATCTCTGTCCCAATCACTCGCGCAAAGTGACTTCCCAGGAAGCGCGTTTGCGTGCCGTTCCCACATCCGATATCGATCAACGGCAGGTGTGGATCAACGTGACTCTGAAACAAATCCAAATCTTGTTGAGCGGCATACACAGGGTCGGCATCCCAAAATATTTCGCCCGGTGCGCCACTCACCGAACTCCAATAACTTTCCCAAGATGTCAGATAACGGTTCGCGGTCGTCATGACCTTCTCCTTTCCTAGAGATGTGGCATCAAGCTGCCATACTTTTTATGCGAGGGCCGCAGTTGCTCGCTGATCCTTCGGTCGAAAAGCTTCTATCGGTAGAATGTTGTATCGCCTGCGGAGTTCCTCAATCTGCTCATTCATCACAGGCCAATAGTCCCAGCCGTCATTCAGGTCCAGGTTCATCGCAGCCCCTCGGCGGATGGCGATCATGGCCTTCAACGGATCAAACATGCCCGTCCGTGCCTTGGCGATGGGCGTCATGCGGATGCCCACGTGAAATTGCAGCAGGACGAAGAACACGAACATCCACGGCTCGCGGCGCTGGAAACCGGCGCTGAAACAGGCGACCTGGACTTCTTCTTCCGGAGTCGTCCCATAGCCGGACAAGACATGGGCGCAGTCATGAAAGAGGATCTGTTCTGGTGCGCCACCCTCTTGACCGGGAAGCGCAAAACTGTTTGCATGCCAATATTCCCAAAGGGAACGACCCAAGGAACCAGGCGGATAATGTTCCAACCCCTGGTAGCGAGCTGCTAATTCCTTGTTTTCATACCGTCCCATCATCCCCCGAACAAACTTGTAGAGCCCTCTGAGGCCCTCCTTGTTCCAGGCCTCGATCGCCTTTTGCCGCAACCAGAACCGGCGCACCAGATCAAGGCGAAGCTGGAGAATTTCTCCCTTCAGGACATGCCGCAGGTTCTTCACCTCAGGGGCATCAACCTCCAGCGCTTGTGCAAATTGTTCAACAAGATCTGTTTCTTTTGGGCCGGCCTTTCCATCGATAAGCGTCATGATGACGAGTCCTTGTACGAGCTGCCTCCTGAGCTGCGGATCGGGAAACGACCGGGCTAGGTCAGTCGGCGTGATGAGAGCAAGGTGCTCCAGATCATGTGTCGTGCCGAAAATCCGTTGGATGGATTCCAGCATGCGACGCTCGGACGCATCGAGCACCCCATCTGCCATCGCGACCGTCTTCATGGCACGCAATCCCCAATACGCTTGTTCCGCATTCGGTATCTTGAGTTCCATACTCTCCTCCTTAGCTGTTCTCTTGGCCTAACGAGATGGTATTGATCAAACCGTTGGCTCTATGCGGCTTGCTCCGCCTCAACGCCGACACCACTAGGCGGTGAACCCTAGTAACTCGTCGTTGTCCATGCCATTAAGCACGGACCATTCCAACCCAGCGGCTCAGTCACGATTCAATACAAATAGTGGAAAGAACGAGCGAAGAGGACTTATTGTGCGTGTGAATGCGCTGCAGAATTAGGATCGGTGCCGATGAAAAGGGTGCTGAGATATCGGTAGGTGCCGAAATATCGGTATCAGGGCCGGCGAGAGATTCCGAGCTTGACCATTCTCGATTGCAACGTGGACCGTTTCATGCCGAGCAGCGTAGCGGCTCCGGAGGGGCCAGCTATGACCCAATTGGTTTTTTCAAGTGCGCGCAAGATGTGGTCGCGCTCGGCCGCTTGGAGGGTTGTTACAGATTGATCCGCATGGCCTCGCGCGGTTTTCAATTCACCGAGAGGAACACGCAAGTCGGTCCCTTGAGACAGAATAACGGCCCGCTCGATTAAGTTTTCCAGCTCACGAATGTTGCCAGGCCAGTCGTAGCGGGATAAGGCCGTGATGGTCTCGGTGGGAATCATGTCGATACTCTTATCCATGCGCCGAGCCAACTGTTGGACGAAATACCGAACCAGAAGAGGAATGTCTTGGCGGCGGTCCCGCAGCGCCGGTACGGTGAGCGGAAACACATTCAACCGATAATACAGGTCGCTCCGAAAGAGTTTGTTCTCCACCATGTCTGCGAGGTCCCGATTCGTGGCCGCGAGGAGCCGCACACTCACCTTGATGGTTCTGGTGCTGCCCAGCCGCTCGAACTCCTGTTCTTGGAGAACCCGCAGCAGCTTCGACTGTAATTCAAGGGGAATGTCCCCTACTTCATCGAGGAAGAGCGTGCCTCCATCCGCCAGCTCGAACCGTCCGACTTTGGTGGCAATCGCCCCGGTAAAAGCCCCCCGCTCGTGGCCGAACAACTCACTCTCGAGCAATCCCGTGGGAATCGCCGCGCAGTTCAGTTTGACAAAGGTCCGGTCACGGCGCTTGCTTCGGTCATGGATGGCGCGGGCGAGCAGTTCTTTCCCCGTACCCGTCTCACCAAGGATCAGCACTGTGGAGTCCGTGGGCGCCACGATGCCCACTTGTTTCAGTACTTGCTTGATCGCCGGACTCTCCCCGATAATCTCCTCGAAGTTCAATTCGCTCCGGATTTCGTCTTCAAGATAGAGCTTTTCTTTGTTGAGTTTGTCTTTCAGGGTTGCGATTTCCTGATACGCCAGGACGTTCTCGACCGCGATGGCGATTTGCTTGGCGCACTGGCTGAGCAGCATAGCATCCGCTTCACCGAACGCATTTTCGTGCACACTCACGACACTCAGTGCCCCAACGGTACGGTTGTGTGTGATCAAGGGAACCGCACAGCCCGATCTCACGCCATTTTCGACCGCGTGCAGGACCCAGGGGGAAGAAAATCGCGTCAAATCCACAACGGGACCAACCAACACGGGTTGCCGTGAGGCGATGGCCTGCCCTTCGGGGGTATCGTGCGACGAAATGAGCACCCCCTCCTCAAAGGGAACTGTGCCGAACATATGCAAATCCAGGGCGTGAAGGCGAAGCTGATCGCCCCCGGGCTCGTGAAGTGTCAACAGCGCGGCATCGTGGGGGATGATGCGACGTAGACTGAGAGAGATTGCTTTGAGGAGGTCGCGAAGACTGAGGTGCGACACGACGGCATTGTTGATTTCCAGCATCAAGCGCTCACGCTCATACTGCCGCCGTATTTCCTGCTCAGACTGATGCGCACGTGTAAAGTTCAGCGTGTTTTCAACCGCGACAGCGACTTGTTTGGCGACCTGCTGCAGAAAATCGATCTCCGCTTGTCCGTAGTGATGATCTTCCAGACTTCCGACACCCATCGCACCCAGACGCTCACGCGCCGAAGTCAGAGGGACGATGCACAATGACCGGATACCCGCCTGGCGGATCATCGGCATCACCTTGGGGAATCGAGTCTCTTGCTCAAGATTGATGCAGACAAGAGGCTGCTGATGCTGCCACACCCAACCGCCCGGAACGTCTTCGACGGGAAATTCGAGACCGGGCGACACAGGCAAGGGCCGCGGGTCTTCCAGCACATGCAGGCGCATGACATTCTTACTCGGGTTATGCAGGGCCAGCACGATGGATGAGAACTTGAGCACGCGAGGAAGTCGCTGGGCGAGAGCACGGAACAATTCGGTCAGATCGTGGTGCGCCGCAATGGATTCGGATACTTCCAGGAGGGCGCGGTACTGCTCAGCCAGGGGATCGACCACAGACATCGAATCTCTCCCCAGAGCGACGAGGCAGAATTATATACCTCGCCTCACATATCTCTTCCAGCCGACCCTTCATACACTGGTCATATTCGTCACAGTGTCTGGTGCGTGCCGTCACAATATGGCGGCGTTTTGGTGTGCTTGCACTGGCACAGCGCCACTTCTTTGGTTTCAGATAAGGAAAACTCCACCGGCTCGATCCCGGTTCCTTCATGCGACCCATCACAGAACGGCTGGTCTCTTGATCGTCCACAGAGGCACCAGAAGTACGTGCCGGCTTCCAGGGTCAGGACTGCCGGCTCCTTCGCTGCAATGCGTGGCTGTGCCATATCTGTTCCTCCTCTGTCATCGTTAAGAGCAGACTGCAGGGCTGAAGTATACCGTTTCATTCTGAGTTTCGCACCGTCTTCTCCGTGCAATTCCCGTCCGTCATATCCCTCCGGATCTGCTCTCTATTAACGGACCACGATTGCGTTATGAGTCAGCGGCATTCTTGACTTGGTCTATGGTATTTTCGTTCTCCGGTCCCGTGTGATCTTGCGACAACTCGACCATGGCGGGTCGATCCGTATAGAGTTCGCGTAAGGAGGTAGAAGAGGATATCCTCTTTCACCATCACTTGAACTGCCATATCGCTCAAGCAAGTACGGTTGAACGATACGTATCCGAGCCGGCCGTCTCGTGCTGACGATGAACGTGCGAGCCCTCATAGGTAAGGAGACATGACACTGACGATCGAGTTTATCCTGCTCGCTGCTTCCGGGCTCCTATTGCTGAGCGTCATCGCAAGTAAAACGTTTGGCAGAATGGGCATCCCAGCGCTCTTGTTGTTCCTCGGTATTGGGATGCTGGCGGGGTCGGACGGTCCGGGTGGCATACATTTCGACTACCCCTGGTTGGCCCAGTCTCTCGGCGTCGTGGCGCTCGCCTTCATTCTGTTTGCCGGCGGGATGGACACCGAGTGGGCGAGCGTCCGTAGGGTGTTGGGAATCGGCATAGGTCTGTCGACCGTGGGGGTCGCCGTGACGGCCGGGCTGGTCGGGTGGTTCGCCACGATAGCGTTGCAGATGTCATGGTTAGAAGGACTCCTCATCGGCGCGATCGTGTCCTCGACCGATGCCGCGGCGGTGTTTGCCGTGATGCGGTCACGCTACGTCAGCCTGCGCGGCACCTTGAAACCATTGCTCGAACTCGAGTCCGGCAGCAACGATCCGATGGCAGTCTTTCTCACCATCGGCATAATTTCCCTGATCACGGGAACTTCCGATTCACCGTTCGACCTGGTGCCGATGTTCATACGGCAGATGGTTCTCGGCGGAGCGATCGGGTACGGGGTCGGCAAGTTGATGGTGCTGCTGGTGAACCGGCTACGCCTTGAATATGACGGGCTCTATCCCGTTCTCACCCTATCGCTCGTGCTCTTCACGTACAGCGGAAGCACATGGCTCGGCGGAAACGGGTTTCTGGCCGTCTATTTGGCCGGCCTCATGATGGGAAACAGCGAATTCGTCCATAAACGAAGTCTGACCCGTTTTCACGACGGACTGGCCTGGCTCATGCAGATCAGCATGTTCCTGGTTCTAGGGTTGCAGGTCTTCCCTACGCAGCTCGTACCGATCGCCGGTACAGGGCTGCTCTTGGCGTTGTTCCTGATGTTCATTGCGCGGCCGGTGGCTGTCTTTGCGACCTTGGCGTTGACGCATCTCAGCCTGAGGGAGAAAACCATGGTCGCCTGGGTAGGGCTGCGCGGGGCCGTGCCGATTATTCTGGCCACCTTTCCGCTCCTCGCCGAGATTCCTCAGGCCACCACGACATTTCATCTCGTGTTTTTTATCGTCCTCACATCTGTGTTGTTGCAGGGAACTTCCATCCCCATTGCAGCTCGCTGGCTGAAGGTCGACGAGCCGTTGTCGCCGCGCAAGGAGTCCTCCCCGATATGGGACGCGCCGACCAGCCTCAAGAGCGGGCTCCTTGAAGTCCGGATCCCGGAATACTCCTGGGCGATCGGACAGCGATTGCTGGACCTGGGCCTTCCGAAGGGCGCTTTCATACTCCTGATCGCTCGAAACGGTAAGTGTTTCGTTCCGGACGGGACGACTGTGTTGCAGGCCGACGACTCCCTTCTTGCATTCACCGACCAATTTTCCTTTCTCCGATTGCGGTCGATTCTCGAAAGCCGACATCAGCCTTTGCCGTCCTCGGAACCTCCGGATGACCGAGGCGTCGAAGTCATATAATGAGGCTCCCCGACGAAGACCCCTATGGCAAACCTAGAACGCATCTCACTGTTTTCGTCACATACCTTCTCGGTGCAATCGGGCATGCTAGCCGGTAGGTTCGCTGTCCAACTGATGGGCCTTGCGACCACCGGGTGCGAGGGGATGATCGGGAATCTGTCCGGTGACCATTAATTTGGCCATCTCTGCTGCGCGGGCCACCAGCTCCTGCGCCCCCTCTCGCAGCTCGCGGCTGTTCTGCACCTCACTGACGTTCCGTTCCATGTCCTCCGCGCTCCAACCTCGTGAATGGGCGATGAACGGAAATTGAGGAAATTGGCAGCCGACCTCCGCCCAAAAGGTCATGAGCTGTCCGGCCACGCCCTGTACATTGTCTTGCCCGCCCATGATGATGAAGGCCGCCACTTTGTTCTTAAGGAGGTGCTTTTTCGCGATAGTCTCTTGGTTTTGGATGCAGTTCATCCGCTCGACCATCTTGAAATACAAGCTGCTGGCATTGCCCCACCGAATCGGTGTTGAAACCAGGATCACGTCGGCCCAATGGACGATCGCTTCGTACACCCGATCGAGTTGATCCGTGGGATCCATCTGCGTAATCGAGCAGGGCCAGGTGCAGGCCGGTGCAGCTTTCGAGTAGAACCCTTCGCAGGCCCGGAAGCTCAGATCCCGGAGCTTGATGCACTGGGCCTCTAGCCCGATTTGTTGTGCATGGTTCAGTGCCGCCTCCAGCAGCGTATCAGAGGTGCTGAACCGGGGATGGTCCGCCGTCATCGCCGTCGTGGAAATCCCCACGATACGAATCGGTCCTGGTTTCCGGACGACAGGGCGAGCCAATGGGTGAGGGGCGTGCGGTTGCTTCTTGCGTTTCGTGGCCGACGATAAATCGATGTATAGCCGGCCGTTCTCGATCTTCGTTTCATAGGCCGGTACCTGGTCCCGGTCATATCCCGATTCGCCTTGCCCTGTTTTGTAGTGAAACTTCCAGTAATGCCAAGGACAGACGATGTAGTCGCCGTCGGGCCGGCCCTCACCGAGTGGTCCGCCGACGTGATTGCAGACTCCAGAGATCGCCGCGAATGCCCCATCTCTATATGAGAGCGCGATCGCTGTCTTGCCGCACATGACTTCTTGCAAAGGCTTGCGCTTCAGTTCCTCCACTGCGCCCACCTCCGTCCATCGGCTTTCAGCCATGCTCCACTCCTTCACTCTCGGATTGGTCTGGTCCCAGCCAACGATACCGCATGTCGTCATGCCATTAAAGATGGTATTCGAGTTTTATAGGCATAACGCTGTTCACTACCACGGCTCCGGTGTCTGAGGCTGCGGCGAGATTATCCCCGTGCAAGGCTGACAGTGATGCGCATTATGTTTGGAATCTGTATCGTTCTCAGAGCCCGTCACGAAACTTTGGACTGTCCCCGTGGGTTCCATCGCAGAAGGGTTTATTCTTGGACCTCCCGCAACGACAGAGCGTCATCCGGTTGCGTAGTTCATAAGTGTGGCCATCCGCGCCGATTACTGGAATCCCCCCACGCACCCATAACGGACCGCTGCATCCCCAGAGCGGATCTTCGACCAGGCCGATCGACACCGGCAACGTGGGTTCCAACGACTGTCCCGTGGCTTTATCGATCGCCATTAATCGGCCGGCGGGGCAATTCTGCACCTGTTGAATGAACCTCGTCCGCACCTCGGGATCATCGGTGTGTTTCACTTGATTCCAGACGCGGCCGTGCGGATCGCAGAACCGTCCGGAGGCGCACAACTCTCTGGCATCGACAAGCTGCATGGTGGGACCATCGAGCCGTTCAGCCTGATCCATGACAGGAGCACGGTTGGCAGTCTCCGTCCCGTCAAAACCGATGGTGGCATGCGTGCCGTCACAAAATGGCTTCCTGTTCGATGCGCCACATCGGCAGAGCGCATATTGCGTTGAAGTGGGAATGGCCTTTCCCTCGACCCACTCGCCCGAGCCGCCTTCATCGTCTGGTTCGATCGTCTGCAGTGAGAGCGGGATGGAACCCGACACAAGATAAGGCCCGTTGTTCATGATGGTGATACTGCGGTCGGCCATGATGGCTCCTTTCTTTCACAGCGAGGCATCATCCTCCACCCGCTGCGTGGCTACCTCGTGGATGCCTCTCTCAGCCCTTGGACATCGACGATACGAATTTGCTTCCGGCCGATTTCGATGATCCCAGCCGACTTCAGTTCGTTCAGAGCGTACGTCGTCGTCTCCCGGTAGACGCCCAGCCGTTCACCGATCTCTTGGTGCGACAATCCCTGTACCACCCCGTCCTTGGCTTCTTTGAACAGGAAGGTGGCCAGCCTAGGAGTGAGACCCTGCAATGCCAAGTCGGCAAGCTGCCGTTCTGCGTGAAGCAGTCGGTTTCCCATGGCTTCGACCAGACGTAGCGCAAAGCGCGGATACTCCGAGATCAGACGTTCGAGATTCGACTGGGTCAGGATACAAATCTCCGAATCCTCGACGGCTTCGGCAAAGCATTCCTGCATCCGTTGGCCGAGAAACGACATTTCGCCGAAGAACGACTGGGCCATCAGATGGGCGAACACGAATTTCTGGCCGTCCGGCGACATCCGATACAGCTGCGCGGCGCCGCTTTTGATGATGAACAGCACCTCGCCCGGCTCTCCCGGTCGATAGAATACGTGGCCTGCTTGAAAGACGCCTTGGCGAATCCAATCATGAAGGCGGTCCAACTCCTCTATCTGGAAGTCGCGAAAGAGACCGCTGCCTTCAATACACTGTGGCTGACTGAACGAATGGCCCGATACCTGAGTGTTGTTGGTCTGTGCCATAAACGCCCCCTTATAGCTCACAGCATGAACGGAATTCGGTAACCTAGATTACAGAAGTCGCCGCCAGTCTGCCTTACAGTCAACCTCCTTTACAAATCATCATCGAAGTCGAAAGGAGATGGCATGACAAATATTGTTTACATCGTCATAGTAACGGTGACTGCGGTTGTCCTTTCGTGCATTGGCTCTATGGCATACGCGAAGACCGTTGAAGCGGGGGAATCCAATGCCAGCTGGAAGGGCACCGGCGAGATCCACAACTTCGGCGATGGAGAGCAGGTCATCAGCGGAATCGTGAAAGGGGTGCTGATGGCTCGTCATAAGGATGAGGCCAAGACCGTGGTCCATTCCTCAAAACTGACCTGTGCCGTGCGTGTGAATCTCAACCGAAAGCAGGATCAGCACGCGGAGGACGGCCTGTGCACGATTGTGGCACATGGGGGCAAGGACATCGCCTTTGCCCAATGGAAGTGCACAGGAACGCTGAAGGAGTGTGGCGGCGAGTTTACGTTCACCGGTGGTGCTGGAGGATTCGCAGGGATCTCAGGCACGATCCCGTTTCACACCAGCATCGTCTTCGACTTGCAAGAGAAAGGGACGGGTCGAGCCGTCGGCTATGCCGTCTGGCCGAACCTGACGTATACGCTGCCCTAGAGATGCCTTGCTGGTTCCCGCACACCGGTTGTGTTTACCTGCCGGAGGAGCCTCCAGCGAAGCCTGGAGCCTCCTCCAACATGGGCGAACACTTATAGATTGAGTGGCTTTATCGGCGACACCCCCGCCGCCGGATTGTTCTTCCACGGCGCTTCATCGGCATCCACGTAAAATTTTACTTCATTCCCCTCGGGGCCTTTCAGGTAAGATTTTGGCTCACGGTGTAATCACTTCATCCCGTCGATCGAGACCTCCGCTGCCTATGCCACCACCCTTCCGTTGTTGCGCCCACTGTTTCATCATGTCTAGAGACTGTTGTCCATTGCGGCTCACTCTCTCCGTTCCTCATCGAGTGACCCCATCTTGATCAAGCACTGCGGCGATCAGCTTTTGCATAATCGTCGCCTGCACACACATCCGAGCCAGTGAGGCCATAATCCGTTGGACATTCGGCTGCTCCTCGCGGATGGGCTCCTCGACCAAGCGTCCACTCCCTGCTATGGTGAACTATCTCCCTATGAGGACCGCGAACAGATCCAAGACCAGCTTGGATAACAACACCTCGTCGTTTACAGGGCAGTTCCACTCATCACTCTGTCGCCCACCGGACCCCAGAATGGCGAGCCCGCAGGGGCAAGATTAACGAGCTTTCTGTTCACAAACTCGCCGAAACCAAGTTCCGACAATTCTCGGCCGAATCCTGAATTCTTAACACCGCCAAACGGTAACTCCGGCGCAGTCCATGCTGGTTGATTGATAAAGACCATGCCGCTGTCGATTCGCTCAGCAACGCGCTGGCCGTCCTCCATATTACTCGTAAAGACAGAAGCTCCAAGCCCGAAGGGTGTCGCGTTGGCCAGCGCAATAGCTTCGTCCTCACTCTCCACAACATAATAGGAGGCGACCGGCCCGAATAATTCCTGCGAGTAGATAGGGTTGCTTGGGTCAATATCCGTGAGAATCGTAGGTTCGATGTAGAAACCAGGTCGATCGATTCGCCCACCGCCGAGCACTACACGAGCGCCGCCTGTTTTTGCACTGTCTATCTGTTTCAGCAGGACGTTCATCGCCTTTTCGGACGATAGCGGACCAAGTGTGGTAGACGGATCTTCGGGATTGCCGGCCTTGAGGATCGCCATTCTTTTGACAAACCCCTCGAGGAAGTCCCTGCCGCGTTCTTTTCCAATAACGATGATCCGTTTCGAAGAGACGCAGCTCTGACCGGTATTGAACATCCGTCCAAAGACAGCGGCCTCGATGCTTTCTTCCAACGGAGCGTCTTCGAGAACGATAAATGGATCACTGCCTCCGAGTTCCATCACCGATTTCTTGAGGTTGCGCCCGGCGCGCTCCGCGACTGCAGAGCCCGCGCGTTCGCTTCCGGTCACGGTCACCCCTCGCACCCTGGAATCTTCGATGAGGTGCTCGACCTGGCGGATACTGGCAAAGATATTCGTATAGGCCCCAGGGGGCGCGCCGGCCGATTCGAAAAGCCGTGCGAACGCGAGCGCGCATTGCGGGACATTTTCCGCATGTTTGACGATCACCACATTGCCGGCCATCAGCTGCGGTCCGAGGACCCGCGCGATCTGATAATAGGGAAAATTCCATGGCTCAATGGCGAGGATAATTCCGAGCGGCCGTGTTTCAAGCGTCGCGCCTGGAGATTCAGGCAGTGTCCTCGTCCTCAGAAACTCCTCCGCGTGGCCGGCGTAGTAGTCAAGAATATCCGCGGACAACGACACTTCCGCACGCGACGTGCCGATCAGTTTCCCTACTTCAAGGGTGACGTATCGCGCATACTCCTCCGCATGCTCACGGAGCTTCGCCGCCGCACCCGAAACGATTCGCGCCCGTTCCGTAACCGAACGATGACGCCAATCCCGCTCATAACACGCGTGTGCCGTGGCAATCGCCTCTTCCAGATCGGTGTCGAGTATGTCGTGGTAGGTCTCTACGATCACTCCAGTTGCTGGGTTGATGGTTTGATAGGGCATAATCTTCATCTCCTCTGTAAAGTACGTCGTTCCGCGCACGTCATCAGCAAAAGCACATGGCATAAGGGGTGACTGTGCCCCAAGAGAGATCGCACAGCCTGGCGACCGCCATCTTCCTGGGCACGACTCTCTGCACATGGGCCACACTGGCGAAGCTAAACCTTACCGATCCGCTATGCCAGGAGCCAGAACCAAATTGACCGGAAGTTTTTCCGCTAAGGTATAGCGACTCGCCTTATTTTCCTTCACCCACCGCTTTTCAGCCACCGATTCAAAAGGCGGGGCGAGTTCTCCTTGGAGCGACCATAGATCGAACGGGGTTTCGTCGATGGAAATCTCCCAATCGTATCCCTTGTCCTTGACGAATGGAGCGATGGCGTCATCCAGCGTCCGCATCCACCATTCCCTGAGAATCGGGCCAGGTATCGTTCTGGCAATCTGATCCACCTTGAAGCGAATGAATTTGTGATGCGGTTCGCCGCCGACAAAACACGACCCCTTTGCCATTTCTTCAAATACGCACACGACGTAAAAGCGCGGGATCGGAACGCCCGCATACACGTCCGTGATTCGTTTGGCCAGGGTCTTCTTATCGTCGGCTGTAAATGCTTCAGTTGGATGGTAAATCTTCCACAATGGCATGGTCCTGTCCTCCTTGTAGGTTGAACGCACGGGGTTGAGACTTTTCTCCACAACTCATCACCCATTCTTGTCTTTCCTCTCGGCAGTATTCATCGTTGTGTGCGGGGCTAGCCATCCATCTTCACATCCTCCTTTCTTACCGAAACGCCGAGAGGCTCACGGTCGGATCGTGGGCCTATTGCCGTCTCTTTCGAACGCTGCCTGTGTTCGGCAACTGAGTTGGTCATCGCGATCTCCTTCCCGTCTTGATTCACGAAAGTGCTCGTCGCTTCATGATGAAGGCGATAGGCAATTCGCATTCCAATGGCACCTTCGCCCGATCTCGCCATCGATGTCATTGAAACCAAAGAATAATGAACGCTTTCGCTCTTGGATTTCCCCCGCGCAATAAAGAAATGCTGGGAATGATCCGCTGAATTTACAGCGCGGTGCCGAAAACTCAGCTTCACCTCAGATATCCACGGAGGCCGGAGGTCAAAGCAGTAAAGAGGGAAAAGGACATGGTCCATCAGCCTTCCTCAGCCATGTGCCCCGTAAACCACATTCCAAGTCGAAAGCTTGCCCATTGTCCTGGGAGGTTGGTGAATTGTGATGAGCATTGGGAGTAGAATGGGTTGCGTTGTTTTCGTGAACGCTAAGATTGAACAGCTCTTTGAGAGCAGCAGGCGACCGCTTCGGTGGGCCTTGATTGAAGTGGAACACGCCCCAGCTGGAAGAGAACCTATGCACACCAACAGTCACCATGCAGCCGATCAACCCTCAGATACCCTCGATGACCTCTTTTATGCCGTGAGTGCCGCCACGCAAAATCTGGTCTGGGTTGCGAAGGCCGACGGGACCATCGAGTATCTGAACGGACAGTGGATTGAGTACACGGGCGTCTCCTTGGAACAGGTTCACGGTTGGATCTGGACGCTCACCGACATCATCCATCCGGAAGATCTCCCGAGCTTGATTGACACATGGGCCGCGACGTTGAAGGCTCAGCAGCCGGGCCAGGCTGAAGCCAGGATCCGCCGCTTCGACGGTCACTATCGTTGGTTTTTGTTTCGGGCGGTGCCCCTGCACGACGAGCAGGGAATCGTCGCCCGCTGGTATGGAACACATACTGACATTGGAGACCGCAAGCAGGCCGAAACGTTGCTCAGCGGAGAAAATCGCATTCTCGAAATGCTGGCCACCGGCTGTCCGCTCCCGGACATTCTTGATGCCTTGTGCCGGCTCATTGAAAGCATTGCGAGCGAGTCCTGCTGCAGCATTTTGCTGGTTGATGCAATTCACAATCGCATGAAGCACGGAGCGGCACCCAGTCTTCCATTGACCTACAATACGTCGATCCATGGCAGGCCCGTGAATCTCGATGCGGGTCCGTGCGGTATGGCCGCATGTCTGAAAGAACAAGTGATTGCGGCCGATGTTGCATCGGACACGCGATGGGACAAGTCAGGATGGCGTGAGTTGGCCATGGCACATGAGTTACGGGCTTGTTGGTCCACTCCAATCTTGTCATCCAATGACACGGTGTTGGGCACCTTCGCGATCTACTCGCGCGAGCCTGGTCGCCCGACCCCACAGCATCAACACCTCATCGGACAAATCACTCATCTCGCGACCGTGGCCATTGAGCAGAGATATGCAGAGGATCAACTTCGTCAGGACGAACGAGAACTCAGGCAGATCACCGACGCCATCGCTCAACTCATCTCTGTCCTTGGACCCGATGGAAACCTGCTGTATGTAAATCGCTTGGTGCTCGATTATAGTGGCTTGAGCGTAGACGACATCATGGCGGATGACTTTCGCGTCCGACTGTTTCACCCCGATGATCTCGAACGAGTGAAGACCGAGCGTCAGCATGGACTCGAACACAGTGCACCGTTTGAACTCGAAGTACGAATTCGCCGCAAGGACGGGCGGTATCGCTGGTTTCTCATCCGCTATAATCCGTTAAGGGACGAACAGGGTCGGATCATCCGCTGGTACGGCACGGGAACCGACATTGACGATCGCAAAAGGGCCGAAGAAAGAACTCACAAAGAGAACTTGGCGTTGCGCGAAGAAATCAACAGTACGTCGATGTTTGAAGAGATAGTCGGGTCCTCAAAAGCCATTCGCAACGTCTTGACGCAAGTCGCCAAAGTGGCACAGTCGGATTCCACGGTGCTCGTGCTCGGTGAGACCGGGACAGGCAAGGAATTGGTTGCTCGGGCCATCCATCGACGCTCGAACCGGTCCTCCCGGGCGTTTATTCGTGTCAATTGCGCAGCCATCCCGGCATCGCTCATTGCCTCCGAGCTGTTCGGACACGAGAAAGGCGCGTTCACCGGTGCACTCCAACGACGTCTCGGGCGATTTGAGCTGGCTGACGGCGGCACGATTTTCCTGGACGAAATCGGGGACTTGCCGGCTGAAACCCAGATCACGCTCTTGCGAGTGCTTCAAGAGAGAGAAATCGAACGGGTCGGCGGCAGCAAGCCAATCCCTGTGGACGTGCGAATACTGGCGGCAACGAACCGCAACCTCAAAGCAGCCATAGCGGCAGGCACCTTTCGCGAAGACCTGTTCTATCGGCTCAATGTATTTCCCATCCAGATCCCCTCGCTGCGCGAGCGAATCGACGATATCCCGTTGCTCGTCACCTATCTGGTTGAGCGCTATGCAAAAAAGGCCGGGAAACAGATCAGAGACATCCCAACAGAAACCCTGGCGCTCTTTCAGGCCTACGAGTGGCCGGGCAACATTCGCGAGCTGCAAAATGTCATTGAGCGGGCTGTCGTGCTATGCGAAAGCGAAACCTTTTCCGTCGACGAGACCTGGCTGAAACCGGAAGGACCGCGGTGGTCGAGAGCGAAGGTTCCCCTCAGCACCACACTGGCTGAACATGAAAGGCAACTCATTGAAGCCGCATTAGCGGATTGCGGAGGTCAAACCGGAGGACCTGCGGGTGCGGCAGTCAAGCTGGGACTGCCCAGGCAGACGTTGGACTCGAGAATTAAAACCCTGAGAATTGACAGGCATCGATTCAAGACTCCACCGGCCGATCGAAATATCACACGCGGCTGAATATTCGTTGATCGCGATCGACAAGAGCAGGACTCCTATTGCACATCGCCATCCGTTCGACTATTTTCCCATTCGGTTCCTCATCGGCGCCTCGATCACATTGATGGCAGAAATGCCTCTCCAACAACAACCGATTAGAGATTGAGTGGCTTGATCGGCGACACCACCGCCGCCGGATTGCTCTTCCATATCGACTCGTCCGCATCAACGTAGAGTTCGACCTCGTTCCCGTCGGGGTCTTTGAGATACAAGCTTTGGCTGACCGTGTGATCGCTCATGCCGTCGATCGCAATCCCTGCTTGTTCCAATTCCCGCTTGGCTTGGCGCAATGCCTCGAGACTGTCGCCGATCTTGATCCCGATATGGTAAAGCCCACGTCGGCGTCCATTGGACGGCCCAGGCGCATCGCCGACTTGGATCAACAGCAATTCGTGATGCGTGCGCCCTGACGTCAGGGCGGCCGCCGCTCCGTTAAAGATCCGCCCGACTTCCTGAAATCCCAGTAGGTCTCGGTAGAAACCGAGCGATCGTTCAAGATTCTTCACATAGAAAACAACGTGGCCCAAATAATGCGCTTTCATGTCTGGTCCTCATGTTGGACGTTCCACCGAGTCATGACGCGTGTGTCGTGCTCGAAGCCGAGCACGCTTATCGAGGCAGTACGAAGCACGAAGAGCCTCCCCGCGTCGGGCGGTAGACCAAGCCAGCACGCGGCAAGTATGCGGAGGATGTGGGCGTGAGCGAACAGTATTACATCGCCCTTGGCGGCTGACGCCGCCTGTATCACCCGTTGGGCACGGTCACCCACTTGTTCGATCGACTCGCCCTTCGCGACGGAAGCCGTCCAGATCGACCATCCAGGCTGTTCTGATCTGACTTCCTGCGTCGTTCTTCCCTCATAGATGCCATAGTCCCATTCCAGCAGGTCCTCGGTCACGGTGGCCGCATCGCCATAACCCGCCAATTCGCAGGTCTGGCGGGCACGACGGAGCGGACTACAGAGCACCGATGCAAACTGACGACCGGCCAGCGACCGGCTCAAGGCGGCAGCCTGACGCTCACCCGCCGAGGTCAACGCCATGTCGGTCCGGCCGGTATGCCGCTTGGCCGCGCTCCACTCCGTCTCACCATGTCGAATCAGCCACAACTCATTCATCTCTTGACGACAATTTCCTCCCTAATGCTCGATCAAGATTGAACGCGGCACTGATCAACGCCAAGTGGGTGAAGGCTTGAGGAAAATTCCCAAGTGCTTCACCACCGGTCCCAGTTTCTTCTGCATACAGCCCAACGTGATTGGCATAGCCCAACATCCGTTCGAATAGAAAGCGTGCCTCTTCAAGCTTGGCACGATCAACACGTCCCGCACGGGCCAGAGCTTCCACCAGCCAAAAGGTGCACATATTGAACGTCCCCTCTTTCCCATGCAGACCGTCTTCACCGGTTTCGCTATCGTATCGGTAGACCAATCCATCGGAGAGCAGTCCGCCGGATTTCGGCGAACGTGTAATAGCCGCCAACGTATCGAGCATCCGCGGATCGTTCGGTGAAAGAAAAAACACGAGCGGCATGATGAGATTCGAGGCGTCCAACGAATCGCTGCCGTAATGTTGAACGAACGCCTGACGCTTGTCGCTCCATCCTCGCTGCATGATCTCATCATAGATCTGATCTCGGACGTGCAGCCACCGACCTCGATCAGCCGGGAAGGACCGCTTATCAGCCAAGCGAAGGCCTCGATCCATCGCGACCCAGCACATCAATTTGGAAAAGACGAACTGACGTCGTCCGCCTCTGGTTTCCCAAATGCCTTCATCCGGCTGCTGCCAATTGTCACAGAGCCAATCGAGCTGATGCCTGATTCTCATCCAGGTGTCGTGACTGATCGGCATGACGTGTTTGTTATACAGATAGACGGCGTCGAGGAGTTCCCCGTAGATGTCCAATTGCAACTGGTTGTAAGCTCCGTTGCCGATTCGTACCGGCTTCGCGCCGCGATATCCCTCCAGATGGTCGAGGGTCTGTTCCGTCAAATCCCGGCGACCATCGATTCCGTAGACGATCTGCAAAGAACCATTGGCCCCGGCTTCTTTCGCACGCGCCGCCAGCCATTCCATGAAGCGGTCCGCTTCCTCCGTAAATCCAATTTTCAGAAAGCCATAGACGGTAAAGGCCGCATCACGCATCCAGGTGTATCGGTAGTCCCAATTGCGGACACCTCCCGAAGTTTCGGGCAAACTACACGTCGGCGCCGCCACGATAGCGCCGGTCGGCTCGAACGTGAGGAGCTTCAGACAGAGAGCCGAACGGTGCACCATTTCTCGCCATCGGCCGGTATAGGTACATCGCGAGAGCCAGTGGCGCCAATACCTGACGGTGTGCTCGAACAATTCATCGGCTTCGCCTGACGACGGTCATGGACCGCAACTGCCGTCGGCTGCTAGAGGTCTGAGGACGAACACCGCCGACTGCCCTTCCTGGAGAGCAAACACGGAGTGGACTCCTCGCTCGTCCGGTGTCAGAGGGATATCAGTCGCCAAGCCGAGACTGAGATCAGGCGAATGAAAACTAGCTCCTTGCTTCGTCACCTGCGTATGGTGAGACGTGCGGGCATAATTGAAAGCGGGATGGCAACGAACTCGAAACTCCATAGTGCCCTGCGCGACTCGCACTCGGCGGATCAATTGATGGTGCCAGGGAGATTCCGAAGGCAAACCGGCCGGCATAAAATCAAGAATCTCGGCGACCCCGCTCACCGCATAGAAGCGTGTCACGAGGACGTTGGTATCCGGCCAGTAGAGCTGTTTCGAAGAGATGTCCGTATCAACGGCGGTGATTTCGAATCGGCCTCCCTTCTCATCGTCGAGAATAGCCGCAAACACACTGGGCGAGTCGAAATGCGGGAGGCACAGCCAGTCGATCGATCCATTCTGACCGACGAGCGCTGCCGTGCGCATATTGCCAATCAGGCCATAGTCTTTGATCGGTAGATAGCTCATTTGCTTGCCTAGTTCGTCTTAACAGTCAGGTCACTGATACATCGATCGGAGATTGCTCCGCCAACCAGCACAACAATTTTCCCACCAATTCATCGATCCGAACTCACAAATATCTTGTAATCGGTCACCACACGCATGCCGGTGATGCCGCATGGCCGCCGCTTGCTCCGTTTTCACACCTCCATGTCGCTGCTGCCATCAAGAGTGCGAATGATGCGCGCCGGGTTACCTGCAATCACCTTCGCCGTCGGGACGTCATGCACGACGACGCTGCCGGCGCCGATGATGCTGCGGTCGCCGATGGTCACCCCCGGAAGAATGATCGCACCGCCTCCGATCCACACATCGTTTCCGATGCGGATCGGGCGGGCATATTCCAGTCCGGATCGCCGTACATCCGCTTCGAGCGGATGCGCGGCGGTGTAAACCTGCACGGCCGGTCCCATTTGCAGATTGTCCCCGATCTCGATGAGCGCACAGTCGAGAAAGACACAGTTGAAGTTGATGAAGGTCTTCCGGCCGAGCCGGATGTTATAGCCATAGTCGCAGGCGAAGGGCGGTCTGATCACCGTGTCGTCGCCGACTGAACCACAGAGCCGGCGCAGCAGCGCCATGCGGGCTTCCGTCGCGTCACTGGGCGTGGCATTGTACCGTGCCACCCAGCGTTGAGCCCGTTCCGCGTCTGCGACAAGCTCCGGGTCAGCCGAACGATACAGCTCGCCGGCCAGCATCTTGGCTTTTTCCGATTTTATCGTCATAGACCGTTGGTCGAATCATACGTTGCCGATCCGACGACTACAGCAAATGCCGCACTACCAGTACTGTGAGCACTCAGGCCATCTTTATGAGCACAACGAGTATCTTCTTATTCGTGGCTTCTCTCCTGCACCCGTTGATCAAACCGTCACAGCCGCTTCTCCTCAAGATCGTAGACATCAAACCACACATAGACAGGGCGGTGGTTCGGCACGAACTTGGGAATATAGTCTTCCAGGTATTGTTGCGCCTGGAGGCTCATATCGCTCAGTCTCATGTCGCGCAGCCGGTTGTTCCACTTCAGCACCTCGTCCGGATCCTTCACCTTGGAGTGCTCATTGATCCATCGGGCGAGGTCGTCATCCGACGCACCGGTGGCGACGGCGTCCTTGAATTGCTCCGGTGTGATCCCGGTAAACGCGAACCATTGGCTGGCCAAAGAACAGGGCCAGTAATTGTATTCACCGTTCAGGTCGAGAAGAAATGCCCTGCACTTGTCGATGCACCGAGCCGCAATCACATAGCCGCCAAGCTTTTCTCGGGGGCTGCGGGGGAACGTCTTCCGGAGATCCTTGGCAAACTTCTTCACCTTTTCGAGATCAGTGCTCATCAGGCTCCCTCCTTGTAGGCGCTTGTCGTGGACGAAGCAACAGTTTCACTTGGGCGTGTATCAGACCCACTTCGGGCACCCGTTGCAGCGCGTCGTAATAGTGTCTGGCGAATCCTTCACCCTCTTCCGCGGGCGTCAGCAGACTCCGTACCGAGTCAAGCAGGTCGGTCAGTTCGGTGCCGGACGAGATCCGATCTGTTTCGGCGAGTTCGTCCAGCCTGGTGATAGAGTAAGACAGCGGACGCAGCCAAGCAAACCAGGAATCCCCTAACACCAATTGCAGAAATGCTCCATTGGACGCGATACGGCCGTGCAGGCGCTCGTACGACACTCGTTCAGCGTCCAGCAACGCTTTATGGAGTCGTAGCAGCGCCTGGGAAAGCTCGTCCAAGTGTCTATCTGAAGGATTCTGAACCGACATAATCTCGCTCCGTTCTATTTACTGTGTGTTTCGCGTCATCGTCATGATAGTTCTCCTTTCCGGCGATCCTTGCCCCGCCATTTTGATCTTGCTCGGGTCGTGTGATTCGGTATAAGACGGATCGCGGCGAAGACAAGAAGGCACCATTCGGTACGGCAGGCACCAATTGGATACCGGCTGGTGAGACGGAGCCCAGATGGTCACACGTCGGACGTGCCCGGCAGAATCAACGGTGGAACTCATCGGCGGGCGGTGGAAGATTGTCATCTTGTGGTATCTCTTTCAAGACATCAAACGCTTCTCCGAGTTGCAACGCGCGCTCCATGGCGTCACTCAGAAAGTCCTGACGCAACAGCTCAGAGATATGGAACGGCACGGTTTGGTGGCACGGACTGTCTATGCACAAGTCCCTCCCAAAGTGGAGTACTCTCTGACTCCTCTGGGCGTCAGCCTCAAACCGGTCGTGGAGGCCATGCACCAATGGGGCATGGCGCATGGCTTCACGGGAAAATAGCCAATGAAGGAACCGTGGCGTATCAGTCGCCCGTTTATTGCTCGATGTTCTGGACTCTCCTTATGTAAGGGGTATCCGATCCTTGTTCTGAGACAACCAGGCTTCAAACGACTGCAGTGATGGGTTCAAACTCCTGGCAATGGCAGGGTCACGGGGTTCGCAAAAGGCTTCGTTGAAGTCCCGCTTGACCTGAAACATATTGCCCAGATCATCAGCCCCTTGAAATCCGAAGTTGCGATACTGTTCCGGCGTCACGCTGTTGTACCGCACCGTTTGGCCCAAGGCTCTCGTCATGGCTGCAGCCATTTCCGCTCCGGTGAGACGGTCGCCGGCAATCGCCACCCTCTTTCCTACGTACATGGTGCCTTTCTTGAAAATACCCAGCGCGCACTTGCCGATGTCTTCCGCGGCAATACCGGGCAGCTTCTTGTCCGCCATCGGCAACGTGAACAGGAGTGTTCCGTCAGGTCCTTTCTTCGGACCCATGCCGAACAAAATCAGATTATCCCAATAGAACGACGTGAGAAGGAATGTGGTTGGCACGCCGGCCTTCGTAAATTCCTCGTCGGCCTGCTCCTTCGCATCGAAATGTGGGACTTTATATCGGCCCATGAGCGTCGGCATGCGAGTGTCCGACAACGGCACCCATTTGCGGGTATCCTCGAGCGTCGACCAGATCACATGCCGGACTCCGGCCGCCTTCGCCGCCTCCGCTTGCGCCTTGGCTTGTGCCAGTTCTCGCTCCGGAGAGAAGTGCTCCCAGAAATTCGTGAGGCAGAACACCCCATAGGTTCCGGCAAACGCTCGCTTCACACTCTCAACGTCGTCCAGATTGGCCGCTACGACCTGGGCCCCGAGCTTGGCCAAAGCCTTGGCCTTATCGGATTCACGTCACGTGTGATCGCACGGGCCGTAAAGCCGCTTTCTTGGTCGCTGAGAATCGCGCGGATAAGCCCTCCGCCTTGTGCGCCGGTCGCGCCGACAACTGCGATGATTTTATAGTCCGCCATGTTGTTCTCCTTCTCAATTGTGTCGCCGTTGCTTCTCTTTGCGTTGGTTCGAGACAAACGTCACACCGGCTTTTTGCACCTCCTGATAGGGAAGCAGCCAGACCAGCGATTCATCATTGAGATCGCCGACTTGAATGCGGTTTCCCCATGGGTCGCGAAAGTCGCAACGAAAGTCCGGATGGAGCTTCAACTTGTACTTCTTGGTCAGCTTCCTGCGCACTTCTTGAATCTGCCGCGCGTCACGAACCATGAGCCCGAAATGTTTGGTGCGATCGGGCTGTAGTTTCGCGACCTCGAAAATAGCCATGAACTGGTGCTCGCCGAGTTTGCACCAAGCAGCTCCTTCACCGCCTCGCAGCATCTTCAACCCGAACACGTCCTGATAGAACTTGACTGCTTTCTTGGCATCGGTGACTTCGATCACGACGTGGTTGCAGCCATACACTTGAACGGCCATCGTCCACCAACCTTTCCACGGCAGGCATCACAGATCATCCGACCACTAACCGCGAGATCTTCATCGCATGTTGAACGGTTCCAGTGCTTCTTCTAGAATCGAGTGAGAATTGGTTCGTCCACAGAATCAACGCGTGAACGGCATCACCCTCCATGTGCTGAACATAACCACCGGACTTCCCACTCGCGGGGTTCCTGTGTGATGTTGGAACGGCAAACTTTTTCGCGGGCCTGGCGTCCGATCGGGCACCACCGGCCCATGATCCTCTCCTGAAACGAAACTCGCCATCCTTCCGCATTCTGCCCTCCTCGGTGAATGATTGCGTTCCTTGTCAGCTTTCTGTTCTATCGGGCGCCGTACGACTCGAGGATGCCGACAATCTCCTTATAACCACTCCGCTGAGCATGTTGGAGCGGTGTCACGCCCTGTTTGTCAGAAAGATTGACGTTAGCCCCGGCTGACACCAGCAGGCGCACGATCTCCTGATGCGTTGGTCCGCCGTCGCTCAAGATAAGGGCCTCCAAGAGCGCCGTCCAACCCAGATTGTTCACGTGGTCGATGTCGATTTCAGTTTTGAGCAATTCTTTCACCACATCGAGGTGGCCTCGTTCACATGCGGGGATCAGCGCTGTACCACCGAAACGGTTATAGATTTTGAAATTGGGACCCGCCTTCAACGTGAGCTTCAGAATATCGAGATATCCGCTGGCACCGGCCAAGAGAAGGGGGCTATTCAACTTATGGTCCTGGGCGTTGACATCGGCGCCGGCTTCGATCAGCAATCTGGCGCTTTCGATGTGATTGCGGGAGGTCGCCGCCAACAATGCCGTACGCCCTTTGTCGTCTCGTGCATGAATGTTGGCTCCCGTTTTGAGCAACCGCCGAACGGTTGGTGCATCGTTGCGCTCTGCCGCGACAATCAAAGCTTGATCGTCCGACATGTTCCCGCCTTGGACATAAGCAGCTACAGCAATAGTAAAGATGGTCAGACACATCATCCCGATTGTCTGCGGCATGGTCATCGTTCACACAGCCAATCTCGCTCTTCCCCGCGTGTCAGCCGGCACTCATTGCTGAGCACAGAATCACCTCGTGTTCTTTGCAAGGTCAGCCTCTATCTGTTGAAAGGCTGAGAGAAACGCCTCTGCACGTTGCGCACCCGAAATCGCATGCAGGTCGTTCAAGACAAAATATGGTACGCCCCGAATGCCGATCCGATGACCTTCGGCTTCTTCTGTCTTCACTTCTGCCATCCCTGTTTCACTCGCCAAGAAACACTCGACTTCTCTTTGCTCCAACCCTGCTTGTTCCGCCACCTTCGCGAGAGTCTGGATATGCCCGATGTCGCTCCCTTCCACAAAATATGCTCGAAATAGCTCTTCCACCACTGCATCTTGTTTTCCCTGACGTCGGGCATACCAGATCAGCCGATGGGTCAGGAAAGTGTTCGGCGTCCTGAGAATCTTCTCGAAGACAAACGGTATCTGCTCCGCCCTTCCCGCCTCAGCAAGCGCTCCTCCATCTCTTTGAAAGCGTCCAGACTGCCGAACTTGGTTTCGAGATAGACCTTGCGATCCATCCCATTCTTCGGCATCGTTGGATTCAATTGGAACGGCCGCCATTGAACCTTTACCGGTACGGAACCGTGCCATTCCATGAGTGCCCGTTCAAGCCGCCGCTTCCCCACATAGCACCAGGGGCAGATGACATCGGAATAGACGTCGATGTGGATCCCTGTGTTTGGCTCAGTCATCAACAGTATGCCTTCTCACACGCAGCCCTTTTGGAGGAAATACCTTTCACGAGTCACGATGACACGATCTATGACAGATGTCCCATTCTTCCGGCTTGATAATCCTCCACCGCTTGAACGAGTTCAGTTTTGGTATTCATCACGAACGGACCATAGCGCGCGATCGGTTCCCCGATCGGCTCGCCGCTCATGACCAAAAGCCGACTGTTTTCATGAGTGTCGATGATGAGCTGCGTTCCTTCCCGCCGGCATACGATCAGCTCCGCCTCTCCTGCCGTTTGCGACCCGTTAACGGAAGCACGACCGTCCAGGACCAGGATGGACGTATTGTGGCCAGAAGGAACATTCAGGATGGCACGCGTACCACCGTTCAACTGCAGATCGTAGAGTTCGATCGGCGTGAAGGTGCGAGCCGGCCCTCTACGTCCCTCGAATGATCCCGCAATGACACGCACCGTACCTTCACCGTTGATATCGATTGCCGGGATATCGGCATCGAGAATCGTCTGGTATTTTGGCATCGACATTTTGTGCGACCGAGGCAGATTCACCCAGAGTTGAATCGCGTGTAACGTGCCGCCTTTCTTGGCCCAATTCCTTTCGTGCATTTCCTCGTGCACGACTCCTGAGGCCGCCGTCATCCATTGCACGTCCCCCGGCCCGATGATGCCGGCATTGCCGGCCGAGTCCCGATGAGCCACCTGACCTTCATAGACGATCGTCACCGTCTCAAAGCCTCTGTGAGGATGCTCCCCAACACCGCGTGGATGATCGGTCGGTTCAAAATAGTGCGGCCCCGCATAGTCGAGCATCAAAAAGGGATCAATCTGCCGATCAAGATCGTTGCTAGGAAACAGATTGCGCACAGGAAACCCGTCTCCGACCATATGGGTGGAACCGGGTTGATAGATACCCACCACTTCTTTGATGACCGGCGTTCCTATTGCCATGACAGCTTCCTTTACACCATCCTCCCTAATGCTTCAGACAGGGAAATCGTCCCGCGCACGAGCTTGTCAGGGACCTCGTATCCGATCGAGCCTTTTGAGAAAGAGGCGTACATCTCCTCGAATAACCGCGCCGCTTCGTCTGAAAATCCAAACGATTTGAATGTCGGAACGACGGCACTCAGAGGGGCATGTTGAGCCGTTATGGTTTTGCCTAAAATCCGACCAAGTGCCGAAGCCACTTGATCCGGGCTGTACTCTTCCGGGCCCGCCATTTCCACGATCTGCTTGCCATGCCCACCAGTGAGCAGGTGTTCCGCGCCTATCCTGCCGATATCTTTAGTCGAGATCATGGGGATCTTCGCTTGCGAGGCAATGAATGTCGGCAGGATTCCTTGTGCCTTGGCCGCGCCGATCACCGGAGCCCAGTTGTCCATGAAATAGCAGGGGCGGAGAATGGTCAACCGCTTGGCAACGCAACCAAGCGCATGTTCCCCATAACTCGCGGCTCGAATCGGACCGGTCGGTCCTGAAATATGTCCGCCGATGGATGACAGAAACACGACATTTCGTACTTCGCTCTGCTTCACGGCTTCCGCAGCACGATCCATCCGTGCTCGTTGATCGACCAGCCACGCCTCGGCACCATAATTCGGCGGCACCAACAAATAGACCCCTTGTGCTCCTTCCAATGCCTTGGTTAACGCCGAGACATCGTCGAGCGACGCCACAGCCACCTCAGCACCCTTGGCTTTCCAATCAGTAATCTTCTCAGCCGAACGAACGACGACTCGCACTGGCTGTCTTTTACTAAGCAGGGTCTCCACGACCACTGAGCCCGTATTCCCTGTCGCACCGAGAACAACAAACATGATGACTCCTCCTCTCCTCGTCCAATACCGGAAGCAATCACTGACTCCTATTGCAGGATGGCGTCTCAGTCTTTAGTTGTAAAGCACTTCCTACCCTAGTCTGAGAACTGTACCCATGAATATTCGCTTGGCAACATGTATTCCAGCCCGGCCCCCATTAATGTGCAATTACTCATCTTGTTGTAATCATAGAGATCAGTATGGTGCGCGCAACTGATGAGTAAGAAGGAGAGACGTGATCGGGTGGCGAAGTAGCGGCACGGTGCCGAATAGTCGGCTCCGGCCTCAAGCCTATGCTAGGCTTGAGGTGAGGTACTTATGGCAGCAAGTCGTCTTGGTGCGGTGCTATTGACGGTCTTGCTCATCAGCGCATGGACCATCCGCTTTCAATCCACGATGGCATCGGATGAGCTCCCACGTTCTTATTTAAAAATCCCCCTCGTCTCTCGAGAACGGATTCCGATAGGCAGGATCTTAGCTTATCCAGATCAATATCAGATGCGCGAAATCCGGCTGACCGGCACTATCACGGCGATTCACACCGAGATCATCACGAATAGGTTCGTCTGTGGACGAGCCCACGAATGGACTATGCTGACTGTAGAAGATGATAGTGGCAGAATAGAGGTGATCGATCGAGGAGCTTGCGGGATGAACATGAGTGCATTGAAAGCGCCAATGGTGAAGGTCGGGGAGCAGATCGATCTGCTAGTTCACATTCTGGTCAGGACGAACCTAGACTCCCGAGAAACCACGCCTGAAAGCAGCCTCCTGTTCATGGATCGGGTTCGGTACTAGATACATGCTAGTAGGATGCTTATTCCCAACCGCTGACTTCGTAGCCCTTTTCTTTTAGACACTTCGTGACGGCGTCCGCGTACGGGGGGTCCGGTTCCAGCGGCTTGAACGTGCCTCCGAGTAATCCGACGACCAATCCAAGCCCGCTCCCCGCAGCGGCCCCGATCGCCACCCCTGGCAATCCGCCAACCACTCCGGCTGATGCACCGACGGCGCCACCCAGTGTCAGACCAAGCACAGCACCGGTCGTGGCGTTTGCGCTTTGGTTGGTCCCAGGCCGCAGTCCAGTCGTTTCAACTTGCCTTCGACAGGACTCAATCTCTTGTTGAGCCATTTGCTTGCCATACAAGTGGAGTTGTTTATTGGACCGTAAGATCGGCTGTGGGTCGGCGCAAGCCGTGACAGTCAGGAGAAGGATGATGCCTATCAAACGCTGCCGAGAGCGATTGGCCACAGAGATGTCCTGGAGTGTTTTCTTGCTGTTTCTTCACTTCTCACCCTTTGAAGCAAATGTCGAGGTTTTTTCAATTGCGCACATCTTCTTGTCCCTTCTCTCTCGCAGAGCGGATGGGTGGGTGCCTCAACGGCCCGCATTGTCCGAGCTTTCTTCCCTCACCATCACACGGAAGCGCTCGGTGGATGTTCCGCATTGACCGACCATCGCCCACAATCGCGCTTCGGATCGACTCCCGCGTGGGCGGTCAGCGAGCAAAGGAGCATCCACTGAAGCGCTTACGCACTCCTCCCCTCACTGCCAACCCGTCACTTCATAGCCCTTCTCGTGCAGACACCGGTTGACGAAGCCTGTATAGGCCTGGCTGGGTTGAGAAGGGCCGGCGACAGCATGAAACAGGCCGGTTAAGAGGCCCCAGACCGCTCCACTCGCCGCGCCGACCATCGACCCAAGACCGGCTGATGCCCCGGCGATCACGCTCCCCAGCGCTCCACTCGCAGCACCAGCGCCAGCACCGACGGCAGTACCAGTCGCGACACGTCCGACCTTGCCGCCGCCGCTGCTTTCTTCCGCGCCGGCTGATTCGGCCAACTGCTTGCAGGTCTCGATGTCCTGTTCTGCAACGTCCTTTCCGACTGATTGCAAACGGTCATTCGGGTAGAGAACCGGTCGCGCGCCGGAACATGCCGTCACCATCAACGCAAGGCAGCAGACCATACCCATTCCCCTTGCTCTCATGCCTTTACCCTTCCTTTCTGTCCTCTGGCAATAATCGCGCCCATAGCAGCGCTGCCGCCATTCCTTTCACGTATACTCGTTTACGGCGAGCTTCCGCGCCGGCCTGAATGTGCACATTCGCACGGGGAACCGCGCAACGAGCAGCGATGAAGCGGATCAGTTCCTCGTTGGCGGCGCCGTGAATGGGACGAGCCGCGAGACGGATCTTCACTGCATCGCCGTGAATGCCGACACATTCGGTGCGAGCGGCGTTGGGTTGGACATGCACTGTGAGGATGGAGCCGCCCTTGTGGTCCCGCGCGATGACAGGAAGGGAATCCACGAGAATCGACGGATCAAAAGATCGCTTTGACGAATTCGAGTATCGTGCGTTGCATGTCCGAATCATCGGTGATCGGACGGGCGACGGCCACGTCGCAGGCCCGTTCGGGTGGTACGCCTTGCTTGATGAGGGTACCGGCATAGATCAAGAGCCTGGTGCTGACACCTTCCTCCAATCCGTGGTTTCTCAGATTGCGGACCTTTTGACCGAGCTTGACGAGACGGCCGGCAATGGCGGCTTCCACCCCTGCCTCCCGCTGAACGACCGCCGTTTCGATGTCCGGCGCGGGGTAGTCGAACTCAATCGCCAAAAATCGCTGCTTCGTGCTCTGCTTCAGATCTTTGAGGACACTCTGATAGCCGGGATTGTAGGAGATCACCAGCATGAACTCGTCGGCTGCCTGCACAATCTGACCCTTTTTCTCGATCGGAAGCACCCGTCGGTCATCGCTGAGGGGATGGATGATGACAGTCGTGTCCTTTCTGGCTTCCACGACCTCGTCGAGATAGACAATGGCGCCATGTTTCACCCCGGCGGTCAGGGGTCCGTCCATCCAAACGGTCTCCTGTCCCTTCAGGAGGTACCGCCCCACCAGGTCGGATGCCGTGAGATCCTCGTGACAAGCGACCGTGATCAGCGGTCGGCCGAGCTTGTACGCCATGTACTGCACGAAACGAGTCTTCCCGCAACCGGTCGGCCCCTTGAGCATGACCGGCAGCCTTCTCTCGGCGGCAATCGTGAACAGGCCGACCTCCCCACAAACCTCCGCATAAAACGGCTCCTGCAGGATGCGATACTGGGCGACATCGACTTCCCGTACCTGTTGCATTAACGATTCGTTCCTCGTTGGGATATCAGTCGATCGGATTGGCTGTGACCGATCTCAAATCATCGTCACAATAAACGGAATAAACCGCGAAGATCAAGCGATGGGTCTCAGGACAGCCAGTTACGCCACCCTCTTCCCATCAAGGACTTCGCGGACTTTTTGAGTGAGTAGGTTCGGCGTGAAGGGTTTTTGAAGAAAGGCCGTGTCCCGCTTGACGCCACCCTGTTCGAATACCGGATGGTCGGGGTAGCCGGACATGTACAAGACCTTGATCTCAGGCCGCGCCACCGTCAGTTTTTCGGCAACCTCCGGCCCGCTCATCTGCGGCATCGCGACGTCCGTCAATAACAAATGGATGGGGCCCAGGTGCTTCGCACCGGTCAGAAGTGCCTCGATACCGTGACGCGCAACCAAGACCTCATACCCGTTCAGGCGGAGCGCTTCCTGCACAAGCCCGCGTACCGACGGATCGTCCTCGACGACGAGAATGGTCTCTCGTCCGATCGCTCTCCCCACTGTTCCGTTGCCGATGGGCGCCGTTTGCGTGGTCTCGTCCACCTTCGGGAAAAAGATCTTGCACGTGGTTCCCAGGCCTTGCTTGCTTTCGATCCCGATCGTTCCACCGCTTTGCTTCACGATGCCGTACACGGTGGACAACCCGAGACCGGTCCCCTTCCCTTTTTCCTTCGTCGTAAAAAACGGCTCGAATAAATGCGATTGAGTTTCTTCACTCATTCCATGGCCGGTGTCTCTGATCGCCAAGAGCACGTAGGATCCCTCTTCGAGCATCATGGTTTCACGCCGAGGGCCTTTTCCGATGGTGACATTCCTGGTCTGGATCGTCAGCTGGCCGCCCATGGGCATCGCATCCCGGGCATTGACGGCCAGATTCATGATCACCTGTTCGATCTGTCCCGGATCGGCCTTGATCGCACCCAGCTGTGGTTCAAGATCGGCACAGAGTTCGATGATGTCTTCGCCCAACAACCGCCGCAACATTCCGTCCATGTTCATGACGAGCGCGTTCAGATCCACGATCTTGGTGGCCACGAATTGCCGTCGGCTGAACGCCAGCAGCTGGCTGGTCAGGCCGGCAGCTCGATCGGCGGCTTTTTTGACCTCTTCCATCTCACGCCGTGATGGATCCGTCGGCGGCAAGCGACTCAGGATCAACTCGCTATACCCGCGAATCACCGTCAACAGGTTGTTGAAATCATGGGCGACACCGCCGGCGAGCCTCCCCACGGCTTCCATTTTCTGAGCCTGGCGCAGTTGCGCTTCCGTCAGGCGCAACGCCTCTTCGGCTCTGGCGCGTTCACCGAATTGACCGATCTTGAGAGCGACATCGGCGATCATACTGAGCAATTCGCCGTCGGGCTCACGCACTTGATGGCTGAAAAACTCGATGACGCCATCGATTTCACCCCCGATACGGATGGGAAACCCAAAGGCCCCATGAAGCCCGGTCTTGGCGGCCAAATCCGCTCGAACAAAGGCGGGATCGACCGTCACGTCTCTGATCCACACCGGTTGTCCGCTTTCCAAAATCCGACCCGGTAATCCCACGCCCGGCTTGAAGGTCTGATGCTGGATCTGCGCGATAAACTCATCAGCGGCAAGCGTCGTGATTTGCCAGTGATCGAGGCACCGCAGCGTTCCCGATTGTTTGTCCAGCCGCCAAAATACGCCGAGGTCCCATTCGAGACTCTCGCCGACCGCCTGAACGATTTTCGGCACCGCTTCTTCGAGTCTCATGGCTTCCGACAGGACACGCGTCACGGCATATTGAGACGCCTGCCGCCGCTCGGCCCGACGACGATCGGTAATATCGCGCACGAAAGCGCTAAAGATATACGCTTCACCGATACGTGCCGGCGAGACGGCGAGTTCCACCGGAAACTCGTGGCCCTCCCTGTGCCGCGCGGCGATCTCGATCCGGCGATTCAGCACCGGGCCGGCACCGGTCTTGAGATACTCTCGAATCCCTTGCGCATGCGCCTCCCGATCCCGTTCCGGGATAATGGTGTCCGACAGCAATTTCCCCATCGCCTCTTCGCGGGTCCACCCGAAGATCGCCGTCGCTTGCGCATTCCACTCGGTCACGATTCCGGCCGCATCGATGGTAATGACGCCATCGAGCGCCGTATCGACGATCGCCCGGTTGCGCTCCTGACTTTGCAGCAGCGCCGCCTCAGCCGCCCGCGCCCACGCACTTTCCTGTTGGGCTTGTCGATACTCCGCTCGCAACCGACTCGTCGACCACAGCAGCAGCACCAACAGCGGAAGCCAGACGGCCGCCACGATGCTGCGTTCAACATGGCCGAGCAGGAAGGTTCCCACGCCCAGAGTAACCAGCGTGCTCAAAACCATCACGAACGTCAGCCACTCGTATCGGCGAGCCGTTGAAACGGTTCGCTCCTCCGGTTGAGTCATGAGATCGTCCTTGTGATCACCCAGGTGTCCAGAACGACGGATGGACGGTAGGCCAACTTGGCGGCACGGAGTCCCGGCAGACCGGCATCGTCCAGGGTATTGATCTGGGCCGCCCCTTGCGCCACGGCGGCGCGACAGGTTTCTCGGAATACCCACTGTGCCAGACCGGGGATGGAGCGGTCCGCGACTTCCAAAAGGATGCACCAGGTTTGAGGCGTCAACCGGTAACCGAACGTATAGGCGGCGATGTCACCGTTGACTCTCACGACGGTCCCCGACAGACCCATCCGCTCATATTCCTGAAAGACGAGACCATGCGCCATTTCCGCATCCTCCAGGAGCAGCTTCCCCATATGATCAAGATCTCCCTGTCGTTTCTGTTCGGCCCATCGGCGATATAGACGCATGCACTCGGACCGGTGATCGGGCCGATAGGACTCGCTCGTGATCGCCTGTTCTCGCGCCGCACGGTTGCAAAGCGCCCGCTGGGACTTGTAGCGGTCTCCTGACAAGGCGACCAGTTCCTTGGCCGAATAGAGATAGTCTCCTTCTTTCCGGCGAAATTGGATCCTGTCGCACTCCAGCAGTTGTCGTTGCGACTCTGTCACGTTTTCGACGCGACTCACGGACGACGACCCGTTCCACGATCGCATCATCGCGAAAGCCTGTTCCACGGTCCGATGCAACGGTCCGTCTCCGAGCGGGGGAAGCGGCATGAACCATCCGTCAGGAGAGTCGGCAAAAAGAAACACCGTGTGATCACACTCCATCCACCAATGAGGGAGCACCGACGTCCAAATATAATGGTACGGAAACGCGAACGCGGCCGGCGTGTCGGGCCCAATCACTCGGGCGCGTTCCAGAGCCTTCGTGAAAGCGGATGCGTCCGACAACGTCAACGGACGGAGCCGAGGATCAACTCGCTGTGATGCAAGCCGAACCGTCAGGTGCGGGAGGGCCTTGAGCACGATCACATCGTCCTGAAAACGACCGATCAGGCGGGGATGGGCCGCGATCGTTTCAATCGTCGCTTCATCCAAGAGGAAGGTCGCGACCTGCTCTCCGTACTCGCGAATGGCACTCGAGGATGCGTCGCACATGAAGGGGCACTTGGAATCCCACCCAAGCAACACTTCTCGTCCCGACGCATCCCACATCAAGACCAGCGGGTACAACCGACAATCCAACGGGCGGACGTCGTAGATCCCGCAACGACCCGACGTGGGATCAAACGCGGGACAGAGATATCCGTCCCCGTTCGGATTCTTGACGAGGTCGACTTGCGCGCCCGACTTGTCGGGAAAGAACGAATCGGCCACTCCATGCGCTACCGCCTCGCGGATTTCTCGACGGGTAAAATATGGACGAAGAAAGCTATCGGCCTCCGGGAAACGGCAACAGACATCGCAACGGAAACACGCCGAATCAGGAACCAGCTGGGGCAGAACTGGCATGGTTTGTTTGGAATCCACTGTACGGGTGCCCATCGAGGTCCAATCATACGATGCATGCCGAACGGTAGCAAGGAAGGTTTGCTTCCGGTCAGCTCAGGACCGCTTCACTTATTTTCTTCCGACTCGCGAGTTCCGACGCCAGGGGGACGGTCCACTGGCCTCTTGTCGCTCCCCGATGTGCGTGCTAGCATGGCTGACTTCGCCCATCTAACGCCGTTCCCGAACCTAAGCTGAGGATTGTTCGTTGGCACAGACTGAATCCTCCTGTCCGACACTCTCTCCTGAAACCGCACGTGACCGGGGCCGGGCCATTCGCGAGCAATTGCACCGCGCGAATCTGTTTGGAGCTCAATCGGCGTTTTCCCAACAGAGATCCGCCTTAGAATTGCAGGCGACGGCCTCCTGGCGAATCAGCCCCTGCCCGTTTTACCTGTCATCCGAACAATTGCGTTTCTTCACCGATTTGGGGCCGCAGCTGTTGTCGTTCTATCGGGGATTGAATCGGCTGTACATCGAAAGCGTCAAAGGCATTCAACCGACCTGGGTCGCCAAGTATCTCGATCAGGGCAAACCGCCGGCGTTGGTGCAATACAGCCGGATGAAACGGTTTCGCGATGTTCTGCCCGGCGTCATCCGGCCGGATATCATCCCGTCGCAGGATGGCATGGTGATCACCGAGCTCGATTCGGTACCGGGAGGCATCGGACTTACCGCCTGTCTGTCGCAGATCTACCATGACCTGGAGGGCCATGCCGTAGGGCTCGTCGGCGGGAGAGATGGGATGGTCCGCGGATTTGCTCGCATGTTGCGGTCACTGCAAGACCAACAGGCAGGATGCATTGCCATCGTGGTCTCGGATGAATCCCGGGACTATCGGCCCGAAATGTCCTGGCTGGCTGCACGGCTTCGCGAAGAAGGGTTATCCGCTTGGTGCGTCGAGCCGCGCGAGATTCGGTTCACAGAGGAAGGGCTCCGCCTTCATACTGACGGTACCGAACAGGCGATCAGCGTGATCTACCGCTTTTATGAACTGTTCGACTTGCTGAACGTCCCGAAGGCCGAACTCGTTCAATATGCCGTGAAAAAAGGGTGGGTCTCCATGACTCCTCCCTACAAGCCGGCCCTGGAGGAAAAACTGGCCTTCGCCTTGCTCCATCACCCGGTGTTGCGACCGTTTTGGGAGAAGGAACTCGGCGAAGACTGCCTGCTGCATTTGGGCACGCTCATGCCCAGGACCTGGGTTCTCGACCCAACACCGCTTCCTGCGATTGCAACCATCCCCGGCTTACAAGTCGGTGGACGTCCGGTTGCCAATTGGACCGATCTTGAAACAGCCACGCAAAAGGAGCGGCATTTCGTCGTCAAGCCTTCCGGATTTTCCGAGCTCGCATGGGGCAGCCGGGGCGTAACAATCGGTCATGACACACCTCAGACGGAATGGATTGAGGCGCTTCGAACAGCGCTCGCCTCCTTCCCGACCACTCCCTATATCCTGCAGGAGTTTCACAAAGGGCGGCGGTTCGAGATGGATTTCTTGGATGAAGATGGGCACGCCATGGTACATATGTCAGGCCGTGCGCGGCTCTCGCCCTATTACTTTGTTTCTGAGGGAAACGTTGAACTCGCCGGTATCCTGGCCACCATCTGCCCGGCGGACAAAAAGATTCTTCATGGCATGCAAGACGCGATCATGGTCCCTTGTGCCCTTCGATCCGGCTGATGCGCGCCTTTTCAATAAACCATAAAATGGGCGTTTCACTTTCTCCTTTTTCCTGGTAGCCTAATACGATCGTGGCTATGACTCTTTTCCATGTCGATTGGTGCCCTGACTGCCGAGTCGTCCGTCAAAAACTGGCTGACGTGGGTTTGGCTTGTGACGAGGTCGTCGTTCCCGACAGCAGACGGATGCGCACGCAGGTCTATGAAGTCTCCGGGCAATATTATGTGCCGGTCCTCAAGGATGGCGATCTTGTTCTGACGGAAACCGCCGACATTCTGGCCTATCTTGACGAACGGTCTCGTGCCGACCATGCAGGGACCTCGGCTGGCACAGAGTTTCGGTCGCAGGTCCGCGCCACGCCCGATATGTCCGGTGAAGACGACGAACACCCTTCTTGCCGGATTAACTGATCAACGAAGGATGATTCATGGAAGACTGGAGACAGGTCCTGGCGAAGAGCATCGTAAAGCCCAAGGACTTGGCGGAGCGGTTCGGTCTCGACGAAAAAGAGCTTGAAGCGATCGTCGGTCCTTATCCCATGCGGATCACCCCGACCGTCCTCGAAACCATCAAGTCGAAGGATGATGCGATCTGGAAACAGGTGGTCCCCGACCGGGCGGAATTAGACGACATTGCGGCCGACGACGATCCGCTTGAAGAAGACGTGATGAGCCCGGTGCCCCACCTCGTTCACCGCTATCCGGACCGGGTGTTGCTGATGGTGACGAATCAATGCCCGATCTATTGCCGGTTCTGTACCAGGAAACGGCTGGTCGGCAAGCCTGGGTTCCTCAAGAAAGGCGAGTTGGATCTCGCCGTCCAATATCTTCGTGAACACACGGAAGTACGCGACGTCATCCTCTCGGGCGGCGACCCCCTGCTGCTCCCCGACTATCTCCTCGAACGCGTGCTGAAGGCGCTTCGAACGATCCCCCACTTGGAGCTCATCAGAATTGGCTCGCGAGTCCCCGGCACGTTGCCGCAACGCATCACGTCTAAACTCTGCGACATGGTGAAGAAGTACCACCCCATTTACATGAACCTGCACTTCAATCACCCGGACGAACTGACGCCGGAAGTCAGATCGGCTTGCGGCCTGCTCGCGGATGCCGGCATTCCCTTGGGCGCTCAAACCGTCCTCCTCAAGGGTGTGAATGACGACCCGGACGTGATGAAACGCCTCGTCCATCAGCTGCTCCTTGCAAGGGTGAAACCTTACTATCTGTATCAAGCCGACTTGACGAAGGGGACGAATCATTTCCGGACGACCGTCGAAACAGGTCTGAACATCATCAAAGCTCTCCAAGGCCACACGAGCGGAATGGCCGTGCCTCATTTCGTGATTGATGCCCCGGGCGGCGGCGGCAAAATCCCGTTGCTGCCGGATGACTACCTCGTTCACATGGACGAGGACGGAGCGATCCTCCGGAATTATGAGCAGAAGACGTTCCACTATCCCCAGCCGAGAGTTGACAATCGGCGGGAACTTCCGATGGTGGGTGTTCGTTCCTCGCTCGATGACTCGGAAGAAGCCTATGCGGCTTGCAGTGACAGCTACCCTGATCGCGACGGTTACGCCGCCTGGGGTAACAGCTGCGGCGGAGATGCGGACGACTTGTGACCACTCATGCACCCCGATCCGGGATTCTTCCCTATCAGGACATCAAGCGCTTGATCGCGAGCCGAGCTATCAGCGCCTCTCCGACAATCGAAGACAGACAGATCCAGCCGGCCAGCCTTGATCTCCGCCTAGGCCGCAAAGCCTATCGTCTGATCAGTAGCTTCCTACCGGAGTTGTCGGCCATCTCCTCCAGACTGAATGTGATGGATTTCTATCAGTCGGACCTCGTGATGTACGAAATGGACCTTGCCCAGGGGGCGATTCTGGAGAAGGGCCACGTGTATCTCGTTCCCCTACTGGAACAGCTGGCCCTGCCGAAGACGATCCGCGCACGGGCGAATCCGAAGAGCACGACAGGACGCCTGGATGTCTTCACCCGCGTGGTGACGGATCTCACCTCCGGGTTTGATGAGATCCGTGCCGGCTATCGGGGCCAGTTGTTTTTGGAGGTCGTCCCGCGCTCGTTTGCCATCAAGGTTCGCGCGGGGCAGTCGTTGAACCAAATTCGATTTTTGCATGGCGAGGCCACGGTCTCGGACCAAGCGCTGCAGGCGCTGCATCGGAATACCCCCTTGTTGTACCACAATGTTCCCTCCCCCAAGACCGTGGGGAGCCGAGACTTTCGCGTTGAACGTGGACTCTTCCTGCGCATTGATCTCGCGGGAACGGATCAGAGAGACTCCCGGGTGATCGGCTACCGTGCCAAGAAGAACAGCCATGTCATCGACCTGGAAAAAGTCGGTCATTATGCGGCGGCTGACTTTTGGGAACCGCTCCATCGCCATCGCCACGACAGCTTGCTATTGGAGCCGGAAGAGTTTTATATCCTGGCCTCGAAAGAGCGTATTCGTGTGCCGGCCGGCTACGCGGCTGAAATGGTCGCCTATGAAGCAGCCTGCGGGGAGCTACGGACTCACTATGCGGGGTTTTTTGACCCTGGCTTCGGCTATGGCTCGAAGGGAGAGATCAAGGGCACGCAAGTTGTGCTGGAAGTTCGCCCGCATGACGTGCCATTCTTGATCCATGACGGGCAGACCTTTTTCAAGGTCGTCTACGACAGGATGGCGGGGATGCCGACACAGCTCTATGGATCACTGTTGGGGTCATCCTATCAGCAACAAACCTTGACGCTCAGTAAACATTTTAAAGTCTGACCATGGCTCCGTCCGACCTACCACAACCTCAAGACGAATCCCTGCACCCGTCACGTCAGACCGAACCGGGAGAGCAGGGAAGCGGGAATGACCATCAGATACACGTCATCGGCTTGATGGTCGGCACCGCGCTGATGTTTATCGGCTTTCTCAATGTGTTCTTGTCCATCAGCGGCGGGTTTGAAATCAATGTCGTGCCGTTTCTCATCTATTTCGCCGGCCTTGCCATTTGGGCCAATGCGGCCATCGAAACTCCGACCTTCCGTTATGGAGTGATGGCCGTGGCGATCGGGCTGGCTTTGGGCCTCTTTCACTATGGTGAAGTCCTATTTTGGCACAAGCAAGTGCTCTTCTGGACTACCATCATCACGGTCATGTACTTCATGTTCGTTGAGCCCAAGAAACCCACGGCGTGATCACAGATGACGATTTCCGTCATCATTCCAACCCTGAACGAAGAAAAGAGCCTTCCCCTGACTCTCGAGTGTCTGTCGGCGTCCACCCTCGCCGAAGTCATCATCGTTGACGGAGGCAGCACCGACGGCACTCTGAGTCTCGCTCAAGAGTTTTGCGCCCGTACGGCCAACGCTCGCGTCATCGAAGCGCCGCAAGGGCGCGCGCGCCAAATGAACGAGGGGGCGAAGGCCAGCCAGGGCGAGATTCTGCTCTTCTTGCATGCCGACACACAGTTGCCGGCGCAAGCCGGCCGGATCGTTGAATCAGCGTTGTCCAAGCGGACCGCGGTCGGCGGCCGCTTCAACGTCCGATTCGACAGCCCCTCGATGTGGGGACGAGTCATCAGCTCCTTTATGAATCGCCGGTCGCGCTTGACGGGCATCGCGACCGGTGACCAAGCCCTGTTTGTCCGACGCCACGTGTTCGAACTGCTCGGAGGCTTCTCCGAGATTCCACTGATGGAAGACATCGAATTCAGCACGCGACTGCAACAAGCTGGTCCGACCGTGGCGCTCAGGGATACCGTCGTCACCTCGTTTAGACGTTGGGACACCCAAGGCCCGCTGAGAACCATTCTCCTGATGTGGATTCTGCGCTTCCTGTATTGGGCGGGAGTCAGCCCTCACCGACTCCAGAACTTTTACGCCGCCATCCGATGAAACCGACACCCCATGGCCTCCCGTTCCTACTCCCTCACCAAGCTGCCCTGGTGATCTTTGCCAAAGCGCCGGTTCCCGGTCAGGTGAAGACGCGTCTTTGCCCTCCTCTCACTCCCGACGAAGCCGCCACGCTCCAGGGAAGTTTCATCCTGGATACCTTGGAACGGACGAAGATCGCAGTCGCCAAGCTGAAATTGCCGCTTGATCGCTGCCTCGCCTGTGTCCCGTCTGTAACACATGTCTTTTTCAAGATCATGGAAGAACGGCAGGGCGTCAAGCTGATCGATCAAGTCGGCGACGACCTCGGTGCGCGCATGAACCAGGCCGTTGAGACGATGTTCGCGCGTGGATATCAACGTGTTCTGATTATCGGGACTGATGTGCCGACGCTTCCTCTCGATCATTTCAAGCAAGCCTTGGCCCTGCTGGAAAACCATGATCTCGTACTCGGTCCGGCTTTAGACGGAGGCTACTGTCTGATCGGCCTCAAGCGGTTGGCCCCGGAACTGTTCACCAACATTCCTTGGTCCACCGACGAGGTGTTACCACTCACGCAAGAGAGAGCCTCCTCGCTCGGACTCAAGACTGCGTTGCTGGAACCATGGCGTGACGTGGATACACCTGCCGATCTCCAAGCCATGATTGAATCCAGCATCGCCGACGCGAAGAAACCAAAGAACGAGCGTGTGTTTTCGAGTCGTACGGCCGGAGTACTGCAAACACTCGCCAAACGATTGCATTCAAGAGCATAATGCGTCATCAAACGTTCAACCGAGGAACCACATGAGCCAGCACGTTGCACTGATCACGGGAGGAGCAAAAGGCATCGGACGAGGGATCGCACTCGACCTGGCGTCACGGCAGTGGAGGATTGCCCTCTGCTACAGAACCAGCGAAGCCGAGGCCAAGATAACGGCGCAGGACATCACGCAGCGAGGAGGACAAGCATTGGCCGTCCGCTGCGATGTTTCTGATCCAGTCGCAGCCAGAAACCTGGTCATGCAGGTTGAAAAAGAATGGGGCCGAATCGACGCTCTGATCAATGGCGCAGGGCCTTATCATCGCATCAACCTGTTCGAGGAAACCGTCGAGGGTTGGAACGATATGTTCGCCGGCAACCTGCATCCCATCTTCTACCTCGCGCAGGCCGTTGCACCGGGCATGAAGGCTCGCAGAGCCGGCCGGATCATCAGCTTCAGCATGGCCAATGCCGACCAAATGGAAGCGCAGCCCGATGTGACGGCCCACTATGTCGCCAAGGCAGGCGTGCTTATTCTGACCCGCACATTAGCCAAACTCTTGGCGTCTTACGGCATCACCGTCAATGCTATTTCGCCGGGTTTCATCGATTCCGGCAGCGCGCCGCCTCATGAACTTGCCGCCATGACCAAACGCATTCCCGCCGGGTATATTGGAACGGTTGAGGATACCGTTGGAGCCGTTCGTTATTTACTCAGCGAAGAAGCCCGTTATGTCAACGGCGCCAATATTCAGATCAGCGGAGGCTGGGGAATATGAAGAGCGAGCGCGCATATTGACCTCAGTTGCTCGCGGACCGCGCACACGAGACATGATTTGACGGCGGTCAGAGGGCGGTGCCCGGTGCATGCGCGCAGGTGAGGCCAACATACCCACCTCGCGGGAGAAGGATGTGCGCAGGGGAACCAACCTGCATGCCGTTCTTTGGAGAGAAGAGAGTTCAGGAAAGGGAGGGTACCGATGAAATCGGAACAGGAACGCGAAGCTCACCGTCGTTTCGTCCAAGTCCTTCAGCATGAACATCTGACTTGTCCGAAGCCGGGATGCGGTGGAGCCATGGACGTGGAGGATCATACTCCCCATAGCGCCCGCATCAAGTCGTACGAAGCCACCTGCGAACGGTGTCACACGGTCGAGAAAATCACCGGCAAGGAAGAACATCAGCCCTCCTGGGACGTGGCCTCCATCACCTTAATGGCGGAAATGCATCTCCTCCACGAACAGCCGACCTGTTCATACGACGACACGCCCATTACCTTCATCTCCTTACCCAACCCTCGCCGTAAAGCCCGGTACCGCCTGCAATGCTACTATTGCGGACGACACACGGAAATGAATTGGCCGCCACCGGAAGCGAAACGGTAATACCTTAGAAACTTCGGCATCCTGCGGCAAATGGGAAATGCATAGAGCCACTTTGGATGCTTCAACGCATATTAATGAACAGTCGTCCACACTATCGTCATTGAAAATATGCCGATTACTAAAGCAACCGTCCGTTGCAGCTTGAATGGATCCATAGCCATCATACGTCCATTGCCAACTACTGCCCCCAGCGCCACCCATGCAACACCGATCGGAACGACCACACACATAAACAACACCGTTGCAGCCAAATAGATTTGCACGTTGTCGAACGCATGCGGTGGGAAAATTGTGGAAGCGAATAACAACCCCTTCGGATTTAACATAGTTGTCATGAACACGGTAGCTGGTCCGATCGAGCCTTCTTCCGATATCGGAAGCTTCCCCGTAGAAATCCATATCTTAACGGCGACAAACAGAAGATAGCAGCTACAGGCTACGCGTACCACATTGCTCAACCATGGATAGTATTGTTCTATCGAAGTGAGAAAAATTCCCCATCCCGATATCGCAATGAGGTAGCCCACCAGCTCGAAGGCTATCAGCGGTAGCGCCTTCCACAAACCCTGTCCTAGACCGGCAGCTGCAAGCAAGGTGTTCGTCGGCCCAGGAGTGAGGAGCACGATGACGGTGCTGAGCATGAAAACTAGGACGTGGAAATCAAGGATCATAGCGGAGGACAGATTGAGCGGTAAGTTTAGGCCATCACAGACATTGAATCGATGGAGCCACGCAACCGCCGACTAAACGGCACACCGCAATCTGCTAGACCACCTTCTTGATGAATTCTGCCAGTCGTAGAAAATAGGCTCGCCCGCCCACCAGATACGTGTTGTTATGGTCGGCACCTTGGATCACATACCATTCCTTTGGCGGTTTGGCCACATCAAAAATGTGGCGTCCCAGTTTGATGGGTATGATATCGTCCCTGTCCCCGTGAATAATTAGTTTGGGCAGTGACAAATTCGGAAGACGATCAACTAATCGAAATTCTGCTCCCAGGAACCAATGCGCCAGGAACCCACCGTAATGCAACCTGGCAACGGCTTCGATTGATGAAAATGACGACTCAAGAATCAACCCGGTGGCGGGTCGTTGGGTCGCCAACTCGCCAGCCACTGAGGCGCCGAGCGATCGTCCAAACAAGACGATTCGCTCAGCGCGAATCTTTCTGCCCTTCGTCAAGTAATCATAGGCTCCATACGCATCTTCATACAATCCTTTCTCACTGGGACGGACGCCTTGACTTTTCCCATACCCTCGATAGTCGAACAGGAAGATGGAAAGACCCATCTGGTAAAGAAACCTGAGATTATCAAGCCGATTGATGATATTGCCAGCATTGCCATGACACCACAGTAGAACCGGCCGGTCGGCGGTTGTTTCGACATACCACCCAAACAACCGGACGCCATCAGAACTCTGAAACCACACATCTTCAAGCGGCAATCCACTGAGCCTAGCCCAATCTCGGTCTTGCCACGGTTCAGGATGGTAGATGAAGAATTGGTCGAGAAGACTCATGCTGTGCTTGCCGAGCATTTTCAGCGATTGCGAGGCTCTGAAGGAGTATGACAGGAGTGGTGGATTGAAGCGAGGTCTGTTAGCGGAGTTTTTTGTCGATCTTTTTACCGGCTTTCTTGAACCCTTCCTCGGTCTTCGTGACCGCCTTTTTTAACTTACGCTCGATCTTTTCTCCCACTTTCTTTTCCTTAAGTTTTTTCGCTGCCTTCGTAAATCCTTGCTCAATCTTATTCCCAACTTTCTTAGCGGTGTTCCCGATCCGTTCCGCTACACTTGGATTGTTCGCTGGGCTCCTTTCAGCCAACGCGACGGAAGCTAGCGAGGCCCACAGCGGCAGAAACAACCAGAGCACCCAACGCGAGTTCAACCACAATCGCATATGCATCCCCAAGTTCCTTCAAAAGCATAGCATGAATCGACTGACCTGTCGGGATGGCCATTTTACCGATCGTTCTTCTTCACAACTAAGATCCTCACCATGAGATAAGAGCCTGAACTGATCCCCTTGGCCGTTCAAACAATCACTTAAAACGAATCGGGCTCTAGCCTGTCATCATGACACAGGCCAGAGCCCGATCAAATACACACGCAGCACTCGTTGTCCAGAAGTGGACCTGTCGAGGACGCTTATTTGCTCCCGACTGCTGTCCCTTCAACCTTAAAGATGAATCCATCGAGCACTGCTGCCCAGAACCATCGCTCAGAGATAGCGACATCCGTTAGTCTCGTGCCTCCCGCTTTTGCAGCAGCTTCGCGCATGGCATTTTCAAACCTAGTGTTCTGATTGATCGGAATGACCCCAAAAAGCATGATGCCGACGCTGGTCGCCTCAGTCGGACCCAAGGACTTTTCATTGGGCCCTATCGGCGCCGCAGGAAAGCGCAACGTCGTTGACTGGCACGCCACAGTCGTAAGCAATAGGAGACTTCCAAGAACAAGGACGAGTGATTTCATGTGTTCCTCCTAGACGAAAGAATGGATCATTTGTTGGCGACGGCGGTTCCTTGTACTTTGAAGACATATCCGTTGAGCACGTACCCCCACCACCATCGCTCTGAAATCGTGACGTCCGTCAATCTCGTCCCCCCTGCCTTTTGAACTGCTTGATTGTAGGCATTCTCAAACCGCTCGTTTTGACGGATCGGGATAAAACCGAACAGCAGCATCCCGACACTATTGCCCTCAGTCGGGCCCAAGGATTTTTCATTCGGGCCGACCGGAGCCGTTGGAATTTTCACTTGCGTCGAATGGCACGCGGTGGTTGCCATTAGCAACAGCATGCCCAAAAGCAAACTGGCTGTTTTCATGCGCGCTCCCCCTTATTATGTTGATTGAGACTCACGAGAGTACCCATTAGGTGGCGGAGACTAGCATGACGATGTAAAGCGGTCAACAAAATGGCGATGGGGTTTTTTGGTCGGAGCAAGACAGCTCTAGCCCTAGCAACTCATGTTCGGTATACTGTGCACCTTTCCCAGACTCCAATTGCCAGATTTTAACTATGCCTTCACGACAGAGTGACGACGCACACACGATCCCTTGCGATGTTCTCGTTATAGGCGGCGGGCCAGCCGGTTCAGCTATCTCTGCGTTGTTGGCGGAAAAGGGCTGGGCGGTCCATGTACTCGAAAAAGACCGGCATCCTCGGTTCCACATTGGCGAATCCCTACTGCCGCACACCCTGCCGATGTTGCAACGCCTCGGCGTACTGCCGGATGTTGAGAAAATCGGCATCACGAAGTATGGCGCGGAAGTGGTGTCGCCCTACCATGGCCGCTCCCGCACGCTGTATTTTTCAAAGGCGCTCGACGGGTCTCAGCCGTTTGCCTATCAAGTGAAGCGGGCCGAGTTTGACAAGATTTTGTTCACTAATGCCGTGAACAAGGGCGCCCATGTCCATGAAGGAATCAAAGCCAAGCAAGTTAAGTTCCGCACGGGATCCACTCACCTGGTGCTGGCGGAGGACCGGACCGGCCAGTCCTTGGCCTGGGAAGCGAAATTTGTGATCGATGCCAGCGGCCGCGATACATTTCTCTCCAACCACTTCGGTGGAAAATACAGAAACCCGCGTCACAACAGCGCCGCGATCTTCGGTCATTTTGAAGGGGTGCAGCGCCTGCCAGGCCTGGACGAAGGGAATATCAGTATCGTGTGGTTCGATCACGGTTGGTGGTGGATCATTCCCTTCAAAGACGGCACGACAAGCGTCGGCGCCGTGTGTTGGCCCTCATACCTCAGCACCCGCAAAGGATCACTGGAACAGTTTCTCCACGACACGATCGCTCTCTGTCCCCCGGTTGCGGAACGGATGGCTCAAGCCCGGCTCATTGGACAAGCCTACGCCGCAGCCAACTATTCCTATCGTCGGGAAACCATGAGCGGTGACGGGTATCTCATGATTGGCGACGCCTTTGCGTTCATCGACCCGGTTTTCTCCAGCGGTGTCCATCTGGCCTTGAATAGTGCCACACTAGGTGCAGAGGTAGTGGATGCCGCTCTTCGAAGGGCACCAGAGCATACGGTGCGTCTCAAGGAGTTCGAGCGAAGCGTCCGTCGGGGCGTCAAAACCTACTCGTGGTTCATTTATCACTTCACACAACCTGCCTTCCGCGCCTTGTTCATGTCCACCGGCAGTATCTTCAAGATGGAAGAAGCCGTGCTGTCTATCTTGGCGGGCGACGCCTTCGGCAAGTCCCCTACGCGCATTCCTATTCTCTTGTTCAAGATCGCGTATTATCTGGTCTACTTATTCAATTTCCGAGAGAATTGGATGGCCTATCGGCGGCGAATTACAGGCGTGCCTCATACCGTCACTACAGTAACTGACTATGCCGTCAATCACCAAACCTGAAGCTCCAGACACATATGGGCACGACGCGCACAAACAATCCCGATATGTGGAGCGTCGCCACATAGAAACATCCTGTCCTCAATTCACATTCGTGGATGAAAGAGAGCTCGATGAATGGCTCTCCTGCACCTCCTCTCATCTGCTCGCCCTCATTTCGTTCGGCGGATTTCCTCCTGCCTTGCCTCGTTCTATCACCTGCCCACGCCTGTTCATCGATCTGACACCTTTGACCACTCCGCCTCTCGTGGAGGTTTGGACCAGCACTCAGCCGGTGACAGTGGTCCAACGTGATCACTTCTGCGCGGGGATGAACGGCAATGTCGCTGCCGCGTTTCTGTCGGTGGAAGAGTCTCCAGGGATAAGCTTGGAAACCACAACCTATCGCGCCTATCTCCGTCTGTTGTCCGAGTTACGATCACTCGGATATCCCAATGTCTGGCGCCTGTGGAATTATTTCCCTGGAATCAATGACCACAGGGATGGACTTGAACGGTACCAGCGTTTTTGTATGGGCCGCCATGACGCCTTACTGGAAACACTACAGGATTTTCCGGCCTCACTCCCGGCTGGCACGGCAATCGGCACTGCATCAGGCCCATTGCTGATCTATGCGCTGGCTGGGACTCATCGAGCTCGACATCTTGGGAACCCGCGTCAGATCCATGCCTATGAATATCCAAAAAGCTACGGACCGCGCAGCCCCTCATTTTCTCGCGCAACAATAGCCTCGGTGGATGGGTCGACCCAATTATTCGTCGCCGGAACGGCAAGTGTCGTCGGCCATGCCAGTCAACACACTGGCTCCACGGAAGCACAGACACGCGAGACTATAGAAAATATCCGAACGTTGCTGCGCCATGCGACTGATGCCATTGATGCCGGTTCTTTTATCGATCATCACCGAGCAAACTATAAGGTCTACGTTCGTCACAAGTCAGATGTGGAACCAATTCGACACATAATCGAGGAGGCTCTCCTACCCAAAACACAGCCCCTGTTTCTACAAGGCGATCTCTGCCGGGGAGAGCTTCTGGTCGAAATCGAGGCAGTCGTCACCCCCGGCTCAAAACCGGCATGTTAGGATCCTTTAAAGCTTCCACGCTGTTGTCCCGCCCAGGACTGCCGCGAGCCCCTGCCAAGAATTACGCCGATCGGAGCCAAGCCCATACGAAATTTTATTTCACGGTGGACTGTGACTGGGTACCTGGGTCCCAGGTCGGCCTCGAGCATCTCCTCAGACTGTGTCAGCGTCTGAACATAAAAGGTACCTTTTTTTTTGCTGGACGATTCGCCGATACCTATCCCGACCTCGTTCGGCAATGCCATGCCCATGGCCATGAACTAGGAACCCATGGTTGGGCCCACGGAGGTGTGGAACAAGACGAAGACTTCCGCCGTGCAGAGTATCGCCAACAGCGCGAATGGATCCGCCTCGCAACCCGCGCGGTAGAACGAGCGACCGGTGTCCGCCCAACCATCTTTCGTGCACCCAATCTATGGATCAGTCCGGTGACCTTTAAAGCACTGGAGGCCGAGGGCTATCGGTACGACTCGTCGATCCCTGCCCGACGCTTCGATATGGGATTTGGGCGTGTCCATTATCTCACGTATTTTTGGGCTCCACTCGAACCATACCGTCCATCTCGCCATGATCTTGCCAAGTCTGGTGGAGAGAACATCGTCGAGATCGCGCCGTCCTCATGTCTCCTTCCGATCAACCTCGCGACGCTCCGCACCCTTGGACTTCCGATTCTTCAGCGCATGATGCGCTGGATCGGACGGCATTCTCGTCACCTTGTATTTTACTGTCACCCCTCTGAGTTCGTAGATCCCAGAGCTCAACAGTTCCCACGATCCATGTCAAAATGGAACCAGCGAGGGATGCGCCCTGAGAACCTACTGCTACTTGAACAGCTATTGAAGCATGTTATTCAACGTGGGCTCATACCGACACAGATCACCGAGGCGGGGCATGAACACCTTGACTTGAGGCAAACAGCCGTAATAAGAGCAGGAGAGTCTTGCAGAAATCAACCATAGGAATAAGGAGGACAGTCATGAAGCACACCATCTCCCGATGGATAGCAGTCGGTCTCATTCTGGTATTTTTGAGCGCGTGCAGAGGCGGCGCGCAAATTTACGAAGTGAAGAGCGCACCAGTTCCCAGCCCATCTGGGAAAGAGCTTACACTGGAGCAGGTTAGAAAAGAGATCATGGCAGCAGGCGTCGCCGCAGGATGGCAAATGACAGACGTCAAACCCGGGGAGCTACTCGCCACGTACAATATTCGCAGCCATCAAGCGATCGTTGCCATCCCCTACACCACGAAAAACTACAGCATTCTCTACAAAGACAGCAGCAATCTCAAATATGATGCTGCAGCAAAAACCATCCACCAGAACTATACCGGATGGATTCAACGATTGGACAGCGCGATTCGCTCACGGTTATCCGCGGCCGGCATGTAATGATCACTCAGTGAGGAGGCGCGGCGTTGTCGCCGCGCCTCGCGCGAGCAAATCTGTGAGCTCCCCATTATGATGAGTTGAGAGCTTAAACGCGATTGTGCCTTTACATCCACGTCTCATCGTTCTTAACAGCACGAAAGGACTTTGGCTGAGACACACAACAATTATTTCTCAATTCTGTGGGACAACTGCCGTGGAAGGTTCCTCTCCCAAGAGCTCAATGACGTCAGCACCCAACTTAATTGAGGGAGCTCCAATGAGCCCGATAAAACCGAAACCGCCTCTATCTGCGGTCACATTCGAAAAGGCAATATTTTTCCCCGCCGTGCTGATTCCTTCCTTATTCAGTCTTTCAAGCATATCAGCCTTGGCGTCGGCCTCACTGGGACTGATGAAAGGAATCCAGAGCAACTTGAATCCTGTATCTGTGCCTATGGCCCCTGCTTTCAGGACGCGATGTTTAATCCGCATCAGATCCGTTGGCTTGACCGCTTGAGCGGCAAACGAACTGACAAACTGTTTGCGACAGCCCACGGGAGCGGTCAACAGAGCAACGCACAACATACCGGTTACCAACAGCCAACCACGCCTCATGGGGTTCTCCTTTCGATAATAGGAAGTTCCGGTAATTATAGATACGACCTATAATCCATAAGGCAAAAAAAAGCATGCTTTTGTAGGATTTGTGAGATGTCGTCAAGAGTCGGAAGGACTCTCTGAAATGCCCTGCTTAGGGATTTACTGCCATGGGACGTAGGTGGGGATACTTTCTGGTCGGGATCGATTCAGTCACAACACTGCGCTTCTAGTCCCCTTTTGTCATGGACGGAGCCGTATACTGTACTTCAGAGGCTGTGAACCAAATCCAGAGGCCCCGCAGGTACATGCCGCGAGAGAGAAGCTTCCACGCCACCATTCGGGTAATCCTCAAAACATCAATCAAGGGGCGAAAATGGCTCAAGCGAGGACCTGAACGAGGCTGCACGGCAATCACGACATTGCGACACTCAATCCCTCGTCGTGCCGCTTCGATCAGGATTTCACTCTCGAATACGAAGCTTCTGGTCTTGTCATGTTTGGGACTCACGGTCCGGAGCAAACTCGCCGGATACAGTCGAAAACCGGATTGACTGTCTTCGATCGGAAGGCCGGCAGCCCAACCGATCCAAAAGTCAGCAATCCGGTTCGCGATATAGCGAGGAACCGAGGATCTTCGCTGCTCGCGACGACGAGCGCCGATGAGGAAAGCCGTGGGATACGTCGCCGATTGATCGAGAAACAGAGGGATTTCTTCCGGCGCATGCTGCCCGTCCGCATCCAGCGTGATGACACCAACGGCACCCTGTGCCAGCGCATGAGCAAATCCGCGAGCAAGGCTTCCCGCCTTTCCACGATTCTGCTCATTGCGCAAGAGCGTCACATCCAGACCAGCCAACGCCTCTGCGGTCCCGTCCGTCGAGCCGTCATCCACGACGACCACGTTGGGACATCGCTGTTTTGCCCGGGTTGCAACGCCACGGACGGTCGCCGCCTCGTTGTATCCGGGAATAACGATCCAGTAGTCGTGAGCGAGACCGTGCGGAGTGGTCATGCCATCCCTCCGTTTATCCCAATCACCTGGCCGGTAATATACCCGGCCCGCTCTGAAACCAAAAATGACACGAGATGTGCGACTTCTTCCGCTGTGCCAACTCGTTTCATGGGCACCATCGATTCAATCTGTTCCGGCGAGAATGCGTTTCTGATGGCGGGAGATTCGATCAACCCAGGAGCGACGACATTGACGGTGATGCCTCGGGAAGCCAACTCGACGGCCAGTGACTTACTCGCTCCCTGCAACCCCGCCTTGGCCGCGGCATAGTTTGTTTGGCCACGATTGCCGATGACACCGGCCAATGAAGAAATAGACACGATACGCCCCCAGCGCGTACGGATCATAGGAAGCAAGAGGGGTTGCGTCACGTTGAAGAATCCATTGAGAGATAGGTCGACGACCCGCCTCCATTGTTCATCGCTCATGCCGGCCATGGGCGCATCATCATGAATGCCGGCATTGTTCACGACGACTTGAATCGATCCATCCTGTAGAAGCGCGTTGAGCGCGCGCCTGGTCGCCTCCCGATCGGTAATATCAAACGCAACGCTCACCCCAGTTCCATTCGCAGACCTGATCTCTTCAACGACCTGCTCGGCCGATGCCGCATGTCTATACGCATGTACGATGACGGCATACCCGTCCTTAGCCAAGCGGTGAGCGATGGCTGAACCGATCACTCCACTCCCCCCTGTGACCAGGGCCTGCTTCTTCGTCATGAGTGCTTAGGTTTCAGAAAGATGGAAGCTCGTCCCGTAATCACTGCCCGGCCTCCAGAAGAAATACCGAATTGATAGATAAAACTTTCCGTATCAGTGAGCAAGCGCGTGGCTTCAATTATGAGATCAGAAAAACACTCGTCCAGTCGCTCTTGGCTAAGCACCACGTCACGCAAGCCTCCAATGTAGCCGATCATGTTCTCCTTCGAACGCGTCTGGTCCCGCAAGCTCACATGGATTCCCATCGCCTGCGCAGCATATTCAAGTCCCATAACCGCTTCAAGGCGAGCGGCTTTGCGCAACGGATTTGATGCGCGATGATGCGAGCGAGTTCGGCATCGAATCATGGAAGTATCCCACCATTCTACACAGTCGATCAGACGCATCTCCCCTGCATGGGGAAGCAACCCAGCCAGTTGTTGTCCCCTCAATTGCGACATGCATCCACATCTACAATAAGCTGTTGAGTATCGAGCAGCTTCAGCGTGACAGTCCGTGCTCCTCCGGCTGCGACCGCCTTCAACAAGGGCAACGATCGAGCCGCAGGATTGTCTCGGCGAACTTGCTCTAACGCAAGATCCTCCAAACCCTTCACTTTATCGGCATGGGCCTCTTCTAGGCCCAGGTGCATGCGCGCCAACGGGGTCGATGAATGCGGGACGAACACCATGGCCACTGCGAACCCTGTGTTGATTGAACGAGCTTCACGGAGCGGAGGCGGCACAGGAAGGTCGTACGCGACTAACAGCACGGGACATCCTTCGACATGCGCCATGGTCATCGCTTCCAACAGCCCCGCCGCAAATGAATCGTCATAGCATGAGAGTGCGGTCGATGATTGTTGCCCAGTCGTCGCAATTCCCCAATAGCCGGCCGCCGTGTTATGCACGGATTGATGAAATAATGTCGGGGACACCAAACGCTCCTGGGTCGCCAATGTGCTACAGAGTTTGTCGAAGACCTCCATTTCTCCTTCGGAAGAGGCGAACACGGTCGACACAGCGCGAGGATCCAGCCGAGATTGCACGATCGCCTCCTGCGCCACGTGCACGGCCCATCGCACAGATCCGCTGCTGCGACGCCGTTCATTCGACGGCAAAATCGCAGCCTCTGGCTCAGGAGTCTCCTGTGGTTCAAACGGGCGACGGCCCGCCAACACCGCACGGCCGGCTTCCCAACCCAGGAGGCCGGGAGCGAGAAGACCGATGCCTTGAATATCGGCTGTGATCACAGCTTCCCCAGTACCAGGCTGCAATTGTTTCCGCCGAATCCGAAAATATTGCTGACCACGCACGAGAGGGGCCCACTCTGATTCTCCTTCAAAATGCGGCTCTTCAATACGGGATCCACGCGCCTGCAATTGAGCGTCCCCGGGATCAGCCCGTGACGGAGACACAGGGCGGAAATGACGGCCTCGGTGATCCCGGCTGCTCCCAAGGTATGGCCGGTCCATCCTTTGGTCGAGCTACAGGCAGGACGTGCGCCGAAGACACTATACACAGCCTTGTCCTCAACCCTGTCGTTCGCGACCGTGGCGGTGCCGTGCAAGTTAATGTACTCGACTTGTTCCGGCCGAATACCCGCCCGTTGCAGGGAATCTCGAATCGCGCGAACGGCTCCGGCTCCATCCGGATGCGGGTGCGACATGTGATACCCATCCGAACTTTCACCGTAGCCGAGAAGGGCGACAGCGCCGTGCCCGCCGACACGTTCACTGGATTCCAGCAACACATATCCGGCGGCCTCCCCCAGCGACAGACCGTCTCGGTCCTCATCGCAAGGCCGACAAGGACCGGACGAAAGAAGTTGGAGCGCGGAAAACCCGTACAGCGTCGTCAGGCAGAGGCTATCCACCCCGCCCACAATCGCGGCGTCGCACAAGCCTGCCTGTATCAACCGGGAAGCAGTCGCGAAGACTTTTGCGCTGGACGAACAAGCCGTGGAGATCACCATGGCAGGTCCTTCCAGCCCGAGACAGGACCGGACGAAACGACCGAGTGAGAACATATTGTGGGTGTAGCGATATCGCGCGTTGTAGCTGTCCGGCAGGGTAGTCGTGTCGGGATCCCGCGCACGGTACGCGTGCTCGGTTTCTAGTATACCCGAGGTACTGGTGCCCATTACGACCGCGATGCGATGTGCCCCGTACCGCTGCTTCGCTTCGGCCACGGCCACCATGAAGCCGTCCTGCTGAAGGCCCAGCCACGCAAGTCGATTGTTCCGGCAGTCGAAGCGCTCGAGCCCATGATCCAGTGAAAAATCTTCAAGGCCGGCTATCCGCCCGATATAGCTCTTCAGCGCCACGTCTTCGAAATCGCATGGCCGTAACGCGGATCGCCGCTCACAAAGCGCCTGAAGAATCGGGCCGATCCCCCGGCCGTTCGCTGTCACCAGTGTGTAGGCGGATAGAACCAATGGAGTCATTGGCTTCTGGCTACCCAACATGAATCTCCTGTCGAGCCATCATGCCGGCAAAAAGAAGGCAACAGAAGGAGCCACAGGCGGCGGTCACGCCGATCGCGTGAAGGACCGGAATCCGTGAAAAGGCCAGTACTCCGAAGACCAGGATCGTCGTGGTGCTGCAGACAAGCAGCCCAAAGATGGTTCGGGCCCGCTCCGTCGGTGTTCCCTCAGGTCGATTTAGAAACAAGGCGTAGTCAAGTCCCAACCCGATCACAAGCAACAGTGTCGTCAGATGGAACAACGAAAGCGGCACTCCCGATCCCCTCAAGACTGCAGTGACCACCACCAGTGAACACAGGACCGGGGCAAGCACCCGCCAGAGAAGCGTGATCGATCGCAAGCCAAGAAACAAGGCTACCGCAATCGCAATGGTCCCGCCGGCCAGCAACTGCAGGGTTCGGTCGCGATAGGCGGTCATGAGGCGATTCGACTCTTCTTTGATATCTACATACTGTATCGTCACATCACCCCATCCAGCCACCACTGCCGCAAGCGATCGCCTATCTATCACTCCGCGAAGCGGCACCACGGCGATCCATCGGCCGCCGTCCTGGAACATCAACGCTTCCAACTTCGTTCCTAAGGAAGTTCCTGCGAATGCCGTCCGGTCGATCGGCTTGTGATGTCGAGCTTCGTTGACGGCCGCCAAGAACGGAGCGAACAAACCCGGCGCGAACGGTAACCCGTTTTGTGCCGACGTGAGATTCCGTTCGAGTACGGCCGGAGTCGGCAACAAGCATTGCCGCTCCTGTTGAAGACGACGACTCGGCAGGTATCGTGAGACGATATCGTAACCAGCCAAGCTTCCATCCCGCTGTAGCCCTTCCAGCCTTGGCGCCACCGTTTCCGCCTCCTGCAAAAGATCTTCCTCGGTGAACGCTTCGATGACCAGGAGGTCCCGCACATCCGGAGCACCCAGCTCCCGGCGCAACCGCTGATCGAGCTGCTTCTTGTCGTCCGACAAGGGGCTCACGCTCTCGAGATCCTGTTCCCATGCCGGTGTATCAGACCATATTAGGACCGGTGTCGCAAGAACCAGAAGGATCGGCACGAGCACTCGGCCGCCTCTAGCGAACACGTCGACCCTTGAGAGCACTTCCGGACGAACCTGTCTCGGGGACCATCCTTGGTGGATACAGAAGGGCAGTACCCATCGCGTGACGAAGGCGGCCGTCAGGAGACCGACGATGGCCATCAATCCCAACTGTGCAAGGGCAGGATAACCGGCAAGGAGCAGCGACGAAAATCCAATCGCCGTCGTCAGTATCCCGAGACGCATCGTCGGCCAGATAGATCGCATCACAGCGGTAGCCGACGTGCTCGACGTCATATGGCTAAACAGGTGAATCGGATAGTCATCGACCACTCCAAGCAATGTAACGCCGAACCCCAATGTCAGGCCATGGACGAATCCGAACCAGCCGTTCACCGCGATCATGCCCGCCAAGATTCCGCTCGAAATGGGAATCAGACTGAGCAGCACCAGCCGAACCGATCGGTAACTCACAAAAAGGAACGACAGGACCAGTGTTCCGGCAACCATCGATAACGTCCATGCTTCTGCTTCAATCATGCGTTGGATTTCTACCGCAAACACGCCAGGCCCGCTCATGAGGAGCCGTACCGGAACGGCATTCTCCGTCACAAGCTTCTGGAATGACGCACGGATATGCTGATGAATCGCTTCCTGTGCGTCCGCATCGAATCCCGACGCTCGTGTTTCCACGACGAGCAACGCGCGCCTGTGGTCGGCCGACATCCACACGCCTCGGTACTGCGCCGGCGTGTCCCACCCGGACCACGATTGAAGAATCTCGAACATTTCACCGGTCGGATCGGCTGGAATCCATTCTTTCACAAGCGGGGCCAACGGCGACCGCAAATCGTCCAGCCTCAATTGAAGCGCGTTGCGGAGCGAAGATTCCGAGAAGGTGTCGGCCGTGAGGGTTGGACTGAGAAGGTAGCGGGAACCGAACAAGAGCGCTTGATCGTCCCTTGACCAGGTGTGTGTGCCGTTTCCGACGAAGCTGAGCGCGTCGCCGGCCCGAAGCGTGTCCCCCAACAGCCGACTGAGACGAGCCAATTCCTCGGGACGCTCCCCCTCCAATGCGAGCAATATCAGTCTACCCGACAGACCGGCTCGAACTTGCGTCAGCAGCAGCCGTTGCGCCGACGAGGAACCTTGGGGCAGAAGATCGCCCAACCCGTTGTGAATGGACACCTGCGTGGCCGAGAACCAGATCCCACCCGCCATGGCGAAAAGCCAGAGACTAGGAACCCACCAATGCGACCTCACGGTGGAGTTCCCCTTGAAAGTTTCATGACGGATCGATCACCGTCGGCTGCCCGCACCGTGATCGTGGCAATGCGACCTTCCGACCCGGATATGAGGATATGCTCGATCATCGCCTGCCCCGCTCTATCCTGAGGACGCAACAACAATGTCCATGCTCGACGATCTCCGTCGAGCACGGTTGTATAGGTCTGCTTCAGCCGCACCGCATCTCCGGCAAGACTGGCCCGAAAAGCGTCGACAACACTCCGCAGAGCCGGATAGGTTTCTAATGAAACGGTTTTTTTTACATGTTTCCGCTCGCTTTCGAACGAGACCTGGTCACCCTCGATGCGGTAGCGCTCTAGGTATGGTTCCAGCACTTCTTTTTCCAGCGTAGAGGGAGGCAGGAAACGCAAAACCCCTCTGGTGACCAATGGTTCGGTCAACAAGGAGGAATACGTCTTCTCTTCAAACTGTATCAAAGATTCGCGCCCTTCCTTTAAGAGCGTCAGAAGCTGCTCAAGCGTCCAGGGATCGGCTGAATACTTAGCATGGGGAGGTGCTTCCTGCGCCCCTATGGAAGATCCGTAACCGATCAATAGGAGAGCACACAACGAAAGGAACCCACGCATGTCACCCATCCCAGAATTCGTAAAAGTTGAACCAGTTGTCGGATGCCGTACGGCAGCGCTCCTCAAGGCGATCGGCAAACCGTTGCACCCATTGCCGCAGGTCGGCATCTCGTTGATCGGGAGACAGTCGCACTCTTTCGCTGAACGATTCGAGGTGAACCTCATAGCGGTTCCCTCCGCGGTAGAGCCCGAAAAACATGATCACAGGAGCGCTAACCACATGAGCCAAGCGCATCGGGCCTGTCGGGAATCGTGCGTCACTCCCGAGAAACCGACAGTTGACCGATTGATCATGCTGTGTCACTCGATCGCCCATCACTCCCAGCAGGCCACCTCGATCGAGACATTCCTTCACTTGTAACATCGTTTCCACCCCGCCGACTTGAATAACCGTGGCGGCCACGGCGGGATTCAACTCGTTGGTCATGCCACGAATCATGGGCGCGTTGTGCTCATCCATCAGCACGCGGAGTTCTAGTTTCCGCCGAAACAGACCCAATGCACGAAGGACTTCAAAACTTCCAAGATGCGATCCCAAGAGCACACAGCCTTGCCCTTTTGCCAATTCCCGATCAAGGACATCCAAGCCCAGCAGTTCAATGTCGAACAGATCGAATCGGGCATGGACGAAATAGACTCGGTCGAGTATCGTCGAGGCAAAGGCATGGTAATGACGATAAATGTCACGCCACTTCGCGGGTCGACCAAGCGCGCGTTCACGAAATCGCCGAATCGCCCGGCGGGCTCTTCTTGAACTCAAGAAAAAGTAGAGGCAGATGGGATGCAACAACGCCCGAGCGACCGGGCGGCCGCACGACTGCGCCACCCATGCCATGAATCGCATGCTGGCGCGGCTGCCTCGCTCCTGCTGAGTTTGCCAGCCGTCACTCACGTCCGCTCTGCTCGCGTGAACTCAATCGAGCCGGACGCGACAGGACGTCCTTGGACGTGACAGGAAAACACGGCATGGGCTATCGCATCTTCTTCGACGCGAATTGTCAGCGCCTCGCCGGGCCTGAGCGGAGAAGAGAATTTCACCGCCGACAACTGTGTGACGCGAATCGGCGCCGCTAAGCCGAGACGCAGCATCTCGAACACCTCTCCCAACAACACGACTCCCGGCACGATGGGCTGATTTGGGAAATGCCCCGCCACCGATGGATGGTCCTCTCCGATCAAGACGACCCGTTCATGCACCATCGTTCTCTTCCTTTTCCAGCCAGTGCCGGGCCAGCTCACTCACCGCTTCCCGCGGTAATTTTCCGGTTCCATTTCGAGGCAGGCTGGGCACACAGACAAGCGGGCGCGGCAGAAAGACCGGATCGATGCACGCCCTCAACGCTTTCTGGACATCCTCGCTGGTTTGTCCAGGCGCGACGACAAAGGCCATCAGCCTCGTGACGGAGCCTGCCTCTTCGTCGGGTAAAAAGAACACTCCATCCTCGACGCCGTCGATTTGCAGCAATTTACGATTGAGGTCTCCAAGCGACACACGATGGCCGGCGACATTCACGTGATCTTCTTCTCGGCCCTGTACGATGAAGGCTCCTTGCGGATCGACTATGATACGGTCCGGAACCGTGACCGGATCCGCAAGATACCAGGCATGGACGGCACATGATGCATGACTCTGAGTCACGCGCACACCATCCAATGGTCGCCACAGATCTTCCTCGACTGTACGCCGCTCAGCCACGCTGCCAGCCTCGGCAAACCCGAAGATTTCGTGCACTTCGGCTTGAAATTGCCGCTCCGCCTCTTGCGCAAGATTTCGTGGAAGAGGGGCCGTGGCGGAAAGCACAATTCCCCCGGGGGGAACGCTGATACGCTCTGCAACACACGCTCGAAGATGCAACGGGGTGGTGACGAGCAGCCATGGCCCGTTCGCCTCGGACAAGGCGCTTTCAACATCGGCGGGAAAGAGCGGTCGTGCCGCGTGCATGGTCAAGCCATGCAGAATCGGCAGCATGACAGAGGCCTCCAGGCCAAACATATGCTGATGAGGAACGGTTGCCACGACGGTGGTACGGCCACCCGGTCTCATTCCGAGACGTGCGCCGGTCGCCTGGGCCACTGCCGTGAGGGCCCCCCATGTTTTGGTGTTCCGCTTGGGGGTCCCCGTACTTCCAGAGGTAAATGCAACCGCCACGGCTTGGTTCACTGGGATCTCCGGGACCGCCACCATCTCCAAGACTTGTCTGTCGGGCGACTGAACGGCTACCGATGCGACTCCCGCGATCGCCTCGCCTGAATCGGTCAGGGCGTAGTAGTCGGGATACTCTTCAATCAGACGTCGCAGGGCTTCAGGCGCACGATTGTGTGGGAGCAACGTCACCTGTTGCCTAAGCATCGCGGCGGCAAATCCAACCAGAAACTCATAGCGGCTTGTTGCAAGATTGAGCGCAACAGGCCGATCAGGTAGTAACTCTGTAAGGCAAAGCACATCGGCAAGAAACTGGCGGGCCGTGCGAGGCCCTGCTTGCCTCCAGGCCAGTACGTCGTCCGGCCTATAGGGGCCGATCAAGGGGGTGTCGCGCATTGCTCCACCCGTGGTCACTTCGTGCGGTTCTTCTCGATCGCACTAGCTAACGCTCGCAGGGAAGAAAAGGTCGTTCTGATCTCAGGATCACTCGACTTGAGCTGATAGCCATATGTTTGAGAAATGGCCAACGAGAGCTCTAAAGCATCGATGGAGTCCAGTCCGAGGCCCTCGCCAAACAGTGCGGCTTCAGGATTTATCGAAGCCGGATCGATCTTTAGCTTAAGCGTCTGGACGATCAGCTTTGCGATATCCTGCTCCCATAATATGGCCGAATTCATCACAACCTACCCCCAACTTTTTTCACGGCTCGATAATCACGCAGCATCCCGCTCCACCATTCCTTCAAGGAACAGTCTGTGAATCCAACTTCTCTGAGCACGTTCATGATCGTCTCTGGCGGGACACAATACTCAGTTGTGTCCCACCAATAGGCCATCAGTGTCTGCATATCCCGATTGTGTGTGGCAGCAGAAAAGACCCTCCCCAGAACCGTTTTAATGTAAAAACGAGAAAGAACAAGTAGGGCTGAAGACCGTGGCCGCGAGATCTCCAACAGTAGGACTATGCCACCCGGCTTAAGCACGCGGTGATATTCCGCAAACGCCTCCTTGAGGTCAGCTACATGTCGGAGCGCGTAGCCCATGCTGAGAAAATCAAAACTCTGGTCTGGAAATGGAAGACGCTCACCTACACCGCGCACCAAGCTTCGGCTGGAACTTTTCTGTGCTTCGCGCAACATGCCGATGCTTGGATCAAGACCAATGACCAACCCTGACGCGCCGACCAGATCCGAGGCACATTGCGTGACCAACCCAGGTCCGCAGGCGACATCCAGGACCTTCATGCCTGATCTAAGACCTGCCTGCCCAAGCGCTTTCTTGCGATACCATAGTCCGGAACCAAAACCGGTGGCTCTGTCGATGTTGCGGTACTGATAGGCCGTGCGGTTAAACAACTCATTGAGAAACCCTTGCCTTGCTCCTTCTTCCTCATAATATTGGCGCAAGGGAGGGTGAGGGGCAATGGATTTTCCAGCCGAAATCGCAGCCTGTCGATTAGGAGACTCGGTGGATTGACTCATTTGGTTATCCCGTTGCTACAGGCGTCCACGCTTGTAGCAGAACACTGTCCCACTGGCAAGCCAGATAGAAGTTGACCTTTAGAAGAATGCCTGGACGGAAAAGATAACATCATTGTCCCGGTCCCGGTGGTTGTACTCCAATCTGACCGCCCAATTTTGAGTTACTGTGAATCGCGACCCGACGTACCATCGGAAATCGTCGGACTGGTCGCCCACGGGAAATCTCAAGTACGAACCAGTCGCCATGATTTTCCAACGTTCAGTGAGATCGGCCAACATGCCGACCGTTGCTCCGCCTCCAATTCGATGCATTTCGTCATAGGCCTTGCTCACATTTGCCTCGGTTTCCGCAAAGGCGAACAGAACCTCCCGGTTGAGCAAGCGAAACTCCTTCGCCCCTCCGATCCCACCATTGAAGAAGCCGTTGCTGCAAAGCTGACAATCGTTATGTCGGATCGTATTCATGCCAATGTTGAGCTTCCAGGAGGGGGCATGAAAAACTGAGTCGATCGGCGAGAGAGACAGAAGGTTCAGCAGCGTCGCCCGTTCCACCCTGGTCTGGTCCGCTCGATTGTAGTGCCGTACTGTGATCGAGGCCATTTCAATCTGGGCATCAGGGGTATACCCGACCTCCGGGTCGAGCAGGTCATGATAGCCGCCTCGAAACGTTGCTTCTTCAAACGTATCGTCATTGCGCCAACCTCCTCCGACAGCTACTCGGTGCATCCTATGGCCAAGTTCAGGCTGCTTCGCGAAAGGGCGAACGGTAAACTCTTCGGATGGGATGCGGAGCTGGCTACGGGTGGTTAGAACCGTTCTGTTACGCTCCTTCCATTCCTGTTTCGGAGAATCGGTCGTCTCAATCCGGTAGCGCAAGTAATCCGATGCCAAATCCAGCAGGAACGCCTGTTTGGTGGGAACCAATCGAGTGAATGCCGGTGAAGTCAGTTCTCCTACGTCTTGCGTAATCCGATGGGCAAGATCTCGCTCCGCTACGGGCAACGATTCTCGCTTTCGCTTGATCACGGTGCTCCGAGACGGTCGGTATGTGATACCGGACACCATGCCTGGTTTCGAGACGATCAATCGCACGGTATCAGCAGGAACAGTCCACCCGATAAACTCATCCGCCAAGTGCAACGCGGGGTCGGCATAATCCAACAGCGCGAGAAGATGATAGGAGCAATTTTCCTTGAAAAAGAAGTAATCAAAATACGCATTCCCCAGCTCCCACGCATGCATCAGAAATCGCCGCAGTTGGTTTTCGGTGAGGTTGAGACGATATTCCCAAATATCCCGGTTTTCGATGTCTCGATACTGCTGCACCTTGAGGTAATAAGGAATCGTCGAAAAGTACCCCTTATAGCTTCCGAAGATGCCACGGATAGGATACGCAAGACCGGCGTTGGGTGGCACCTCCGCCGCGTAGTTGATGGTATAGGCGAGAATGCGGGTCTGTTCCGTCTGACCCTTCTGATCGACACGAAACAACGTATGACCGAACATGGAAGCAGGGTTGTTCAGAAAAGCTGAAGGAAAGATCAGAGAAATAGATTGGGCCTGAAAATCCTCGAACCATCGATCAAACCGTTCGCAGGGAAGCGGCGGAAGCCGAGTTGGATCAAATTGCAATTGCCCATTCAACCAATGATATCGGGCGATGAACGCGCACTGAGCCGGCTGGCGAGAGCGACCGACTGGTTCAGAGGAGAAGAATTGCGCAAGGGTTGCGGCAAGCTCAGCGGATGGATCCGTCTTCCCCTTGGGGGACATAAAAAACCCCGGATCATCCTGCTCGCTCTCATATCCGCCGAAGAGCCCCTTCCGATAGTGCAACAGTAGATGCCATTCACGCTGCTCCGCAAGCCGGGCTTGCTCGGCCCGGTCGACGAGCTGTTTGAGATACAGCTCACGATCGGATTGCTGCGCATTTGAAGGAGCGGGGGTCAGCAAACAGGCTAGAACTGCAAGAAGGAGAACCAGCACGGCGTAACAAGAGACAACAAGGGCCCTGACATCTTTGCCAGGGCCCCTATGGTTAGTACCTTAACGTACCGATACCTGCGCGAGTGCCGGACGGCCAGCGATCGCATCATTGAGGGACTTCACCAATGCGACCGGAGAAGCTTCCCCAGCTTGAACCAGGGACGTATACCGCTCCTGGGTCATGGCAAAGAACGCTGCATGGCGCTCCGTCGGGACACCCATCAGCGTCGCAAGCGAGGCCAAGTGTTCGCCCTGTCCTTGGGCCATCTCCGCGGTGAGCGCCTCAAAGTTCAGCGACGCGAACATGGTCGTCTTGTGTTCGCTCATGAACTTGCCGTCATTGGTGCAGCCGAGAGTTCCGGTGCTGATTCCAAATGTTCCGGTTCCGAATGAGCCATTCGTGGTTGCCTGCAGCACTTGAGGGGCAATTTCCTTCTGGCCCTTGTAATCTTGCCAGAGCACTTTCCCTAACCCGCAGCCCGGACCGGTGTCTGGATTTGCCGCCATCGCCAGGCCTGCCTGGGCGCCGAACAATACGGCGACCGCCAATAAGAGCACTTTCTTCGACATAAGTCCTCCTCAGTTAGGTTTTTTTAACATCTACTATCCTAAACACCGAACGAAGTATAGCCGAATTCATCTCCGATGTTGACAAAAAATTTCAGCTCACTGGATACTCAGCCTAAGTACGTATGGGCATACGATTATAAAGAAATCGCGGATGGGCGCAACAACTTTTTCTCAGCTCTGGACACTCTTCCCTATTTTGAACGGCTCCAACCCACGACCAGATAGACCCAAGATCCCAGCTCGAATCGAATGCGATGTTTATTCGGTCAGCGTCGCAACTGGATCTTGAGCCATGGACTTTACGTATTCCTCTTTCCATTGTTTCATTACATGACCGTCTCCATTGAGGAGACGAACACCGCCGTCCGCTGTGTACTCTGCCTCGGATAAAAGACTTCCGTTCTCATCGACAAGACGATACCCACCCGCACTGGCCACAATGATGGCACGACGCTCGACAACTCCATGGCGCTCATAGGTGACTATTGCCGCATCACCCGAAGAAGTCCATCGAACAATGGTTTCACCTAAGATAGCCACCTTTGTTCCGTCACTGTCTACATCCGAAGCCTTGATGGGGCTTTCACCCGTCCAAAAGTGCATCGAGTTGAAGATGAACATGTCCAGCAGCGCCGAGAATTGGTACGCCGGGATGATAATCATGCCGAAGAAGACGATTTCCTTCATCCATTTATCGTTGATTTGGCCGCTGCCTTTGACATTGCTGTTCCAGTGATAGACATTCCTCGTAAGATTGAACGGACCATAGCAGGCGGTACTCATCGTCATAACACTCAGCAACGCCGTCGTGGCAACAATTCGCTGACCGAATCTGCTCATCCTCTTCTCCTTTCATCAAAATAATCGTGCTGCCTCACTCGAGTGCAGCCCCCATCTAGCACAATCTGAAATAGGGCTCAAGCTGTTCCAGATGACGACCGGCGAGAGACAAGCGATGCGTTTGAACCATAGCGGGAAAAACAGTTCTTGGCCTGTCGTGTTTTGTTGTTGTGGGATAGAACTTTCATTCCAAGGAACGTCCGGATGGAGACCTGCCTCATCACGTCTTCCCAGTTCTCCAGACTGCCTGCCGCACATCATGCTGCCTGGATACAAGGTTTCGTCCTGCCATGATTTCCATTCTGATGGGAATCACAAACGAGAAGTCCAAGAATGACCACCAGGTAGGCTGTGACGTCCGAAGATCCCCCTACCCGTCAAGCATTGGCGTTTCCTTCTCGCATCAGCCCTTGCCGATAAAACCATATTCTATCCTTAAGCAGGTATCTAAAATGTTCCTTTCTATCATATGGGTCTGAAGCTGCACCGACGAGGACGCCTTGGAGCCATGATCTTTTGTGCTTTCTCCGAGACATCAGTTTCTTTCCGTAAAAGGCTGGCAGGCATTCTGCATTGTAGCCACAGCTCTAATTCATGATGACAAAATGGAGGAGGATGCGATGAACGTGACAGGAATCTTGCTGATTGCATTCTGTTGGTTTTCGCTTTCTTTGTTTCCACCGGCCCATGCCCAACGTCAGGGCAGCCAACATGAGGCGGCCGGTATCCTGAACAACCTCCCCTCCGATGTCCTGGCAAAGGTTCAAGCCTTGGCACAGATTCTTCAACAGGGCCTCAAAGACGGGAAAATCTCGGACATCGATATTCAACAAGGCGTGACGTCCGGACAACTGGGGGAAAAGTTGAAACAGCTGAGTCCTGAGGCCGCTCGGCTCCTCGAAGAGATCACCGATGCGTCAAGACAGGGAAGGGGACCAGGAGAAGAAAGCTTGATACCATTGATGGGAGGATTGAGTGTCTCACCGCCATAACATGCAATGATAACCTAACCTGGCTCTATCGGCACTGAATGCAAGGGAAATTCCATCAAACCTCTGTATGGACATAATGATCGGGTAACCGGGAAGATATCCGACATATCGTTGAAACCGGAGGGAGTAGGAGGAGTAGGATTGGAAAGGAAACGATGGGCCCTTCCGCTACGAGCGCGCAGACAGGTGGCCGAACCATGAATCAACCGATCAATATCAAAGCGTCTTCACGACGCCAGGCATGAAGTGATGGGCTACTTCTCGTATCCACCATTCGCACTCGCATATGCACATGTGGACAATGTTGTACGAATAGACATAGTGGGAACCACAAGTCCTCATTATTATCTTATTTATCCATATCTTAGTGTTATCGTTGCTGGTCTATGATTTGCTTATAACGCTTTGTTCTGTCGCCCGCTGGGAAGGAGCGAGGTTATGTCCATGAAGACGCAATGGCTTAGGAAAGGATTTTCACTCACGGCTGCAATGGTGTGTGCCCTCTCGATTCCTATCGGGTCTTCACAAGCGGCGCTTGTGACCTATTCATTCACCGGCATGACAGACGCTCCCACCGCCCTCACAGTGTTCGGATCATTTCAATTTGACAATGCAACCGGTGGAACCGGTGGCGTCTACAATGGCGCAGTCAGAGGCTTCAGTCTAACGATTGGAGATTATACGTCCACCTTTGCTCCAGGCATCAATGGTGTACAAATTTCCCGCAATAGTGATTTGGGAGGGGGGCTCAGCGGCGATCGCTGGAAACTCGTGTCAGCTGCTACCGGTCCCGAGCTCGGTGGCACAGTGCCGTTTAGTTTTGACCTTCATCTTGACCGTGAGGGAGGAGGGCTGTTTGTCAACACCGCTCTTCAAGATCCGCCAAGTTTTGGTAGTCTGAGCGAGGCCAGGTGGCGGCTCTTTTTTGAAGGACCTCGCGGTATTCCATTCGCGTTTGTCGGATCGATCGCGAGCCTTACCGCCGTACCGTTGCCGCCGGCGGTTCTTCTCTTTGGCATGGGCCTCATTGCATTGGTCGGATTAGGTGTGGGCGGATTGCGAAATCTTCGTGCGGGCCAAGGTTGATCAGACTTTGCTGGTAACGGTCGCGAATCGTCTCTGATTACTCATCGCTGAGTTTTGATCAGACTTTTCCATCCTCTAAGGAACGAGTTTCTTCTCGATCCTCATTACAAGTCTACCTACGGATGATTTCCTGCTGATCCGACCAGGCGAAAGAGTTCTCTCAATGTTTCGCCTCTTGTTTCTCCGTAGCATGCACGGCACTGGACATGCCGTCTTTACGATCGTTCTTTTCAGTCGATGCCGGAGACTTCGGGGCGCGGTCATCACGATGATCTCCGACGAGCGCGGCGGCAATCAGCAGCTGAATGCCGATGAGCAGTAAAAAAAGTCCTCCCTTGAGCTGCCCGGTCCCTTCGGCTAGCGAAAATCGATGTGCGGCGAGCAGGAGGGAAAGCACGGAGAGGACAAGCAAAAAGATCCTCATGCTCGGCACCTCGTCCACAAAGGCGATGACGACGAGAGTAAGCTGAACGCGGACAGAGGTCAACCGGGAGTTGCGCCCCACGTCTCAGATGGAACTGACAAGACTTCCAGGATGTATCCATTCACGACTGATTTAGGGAGCCGGTGAACCGGCACCGGAAGCGGGTAGGACGACAGGCGCGGGGGCTGCTTGTCCCATCCCCCTAAACGGCAGGTCCAGCAGAGCGTAGGGATTCACACGCGCGCCGTTGAGCTTCACACCCCAATGAAGATGCGGGCCAGTGGCCCGACCAGTAGCTCCCACTTTTCCGACGATCTGCCCGGCTTTTACCTGATCGCCATCCTTGACCAGGACTTCGGATAGATGGAAATACATCGAATAGAAACCCAATCCGTGGTCCAGAAACACACCTTTTCCGGAGAAGATATGATCGACGGTGAGCCGCACGATGCCGTCGTTCGTGGCAACGACGGGAGTGCCCAGCGGTGCACCGATATCCTCCCCGTTGTGCGGATTCCTCGCCTGGCCGTTCATGACTCTGACACTGCCGAAAATCCCGGTTCGCTTGCCACTTACCGGCTCCACGAAACCCGGTTGCCATAGTATACTCTCGGAGTCTCTGGCTAACGCCTCTTTCACCTGCTCCTGCTCAGTCTTCCATCGCGCCAAGCTTTTTTCATCGAGATCGACCTTGTCTCTTGGTAGCGTAAGATGCTCGACGTGAAATTTCTCCTTGAGAACTGCCACGCCGTAGCGGAACGTGCGCTTCTGCTCATCCGTTTTCAGTTCGACGAGCAGCTCATGAGTCCCCGGCTCATCCTGCAGGTCAATCCCGACTAATCCGATAAATCCTTTCGGTTCATCGAGTCGTGGATCGGGGAAGAAACGAACGGAACGTCCAAGAAACGTTCCCCGCACGATCGTAGCCGGACCATCCATCGGCACTTTGGCCACGACAATTTGCCCTTGTTTGCCACTATAGTGGCCGTCCACCCCTCCGGCAGTCGGCAAAGTGCCCGCCAAGAGCTCAACCGGAAGAGATCCGGCAAGCAGAATGGCGAGACCGAGTAGACACCGTACAGTTACTAGATGGGTCTGGCAGACCACGAATGATGCTGGCTTCATCGGTAAAACCGACCTCCCGACACTTGAGAAATCAGTTCCTCGACCCGTCGATTCACCGCGCTGAAGGGATCCATACAGAGAATCGTCTCCTCCCAATAGCCATTCAGCTTCAGATACGTCCAATCCACCGTATAGGAACGATTCTTGGCACGGGCGAACCGAATGAAATCCCCACGGACCTTCGCCCTGGTCGTTTGAGGAGGGGTGGACATGGCTCGCTGGACGGCCTCCTCTTCGACGATTCGCTCGATGAGCCCTCGAGACTCCATCAGGTAATACAACCCGCGTGTGCGTTTCACGTCATGGAACTGCAAATCCAGGAGAAACACCCTCGGATCGTCCCACCCGCAATTTTTCTTGTCCACATAGGATTGGATCAGATGCTTCTTCGTCACCCAGTCCACCTGGTGGACGAGCTGCATCGGATCTTCCTCCAGCTGCTGGAGCATCCGTTCCCACTTGTTGCACACATCATCCAAGATGGGTTCGTGCGATTGTTGATTGAGGTACTCTCTCGCCCGCTTGAGATAGGCGAGCTGGATTTCAATGGCGGTCATCTGCCGGCCGTCATCGAGCTTCACCTTTTTCTTCAGTGTGGGATCCCGCGAGACCTCTCGGATCGCCTTCACAGGGTCTTCAAGTTCCAATCCATGAACCGTGTACCCCTCTTCGATCATCGACAACACGAGCGCGGCGGTTCCCACTTTGAGGTAGGTGGCATACTCCGACATGTTGGAATCGCCGACGATGATATGGAGACGCCGATAACGCTCGGCATCCGAATGGGGTTCGTCGCGGGTATTGATGATGCTTCGAGACGATGTCGTCGAGGATGAGGTCTTCTCGTGAATATGCTGTGCACGCTGTGAGATGAAATACTGCGGCTTCCCGGATACTTTTAATACCTTACCGGCCCCGCTGAACACTTGCCGGGTCACGAAAAACGGAATCAATTGTTCGGTGACTTTCCAGAAATCGACGTCGCGCCGCATGAGGAAGTTTTCGTGACATCCGTAGGTATTTCCCAAAGAATCCGTGTTGTTCTTGAAAATATAGATTTCCCCGGACAACCCTTCCTCTCGAAGCCGCTCCTCCGCTGCAGGCAAACAGGCCTCCAATAACCGCTCTCCCGCCTTATCATGGACCACAAGGTCAAGAATGTTGTCGCACTCCGGAGTCGAATATTCGGGATGGCAACCGGTGTCCTGATAGAACCGCGCCCCGTTGACCAGGAAGGCGTTCGAGGGCCAGCTGTTCGGAATCAGTCCTTCAAAGATGTACCCGAGGACTTTTTCCATGGGGAGATAAATACGGCCGTTGGGAGAAAAGATGAGGCCGTATTCGTTCTCCAGGCCGAAGATCCGTTGTTTCATAGGGCCGGCAGACATTATGGACCGCCTTCAGACAGATTATACGCCGCTCGTCGGATCTTCAACAAAGGAAGCCTCTACGAACGCAGAGGTCAAGGAGAGAGGATGCGTCGAACGTCGGCGATCGACAACCGACGGAACTTTCGGCCGGTACGGGTTCGGTCCAAGACCGCGACTTCCAACCCTTCCGGCTGCAACTTTTGGTTGGCCGTCTGTTCCAATGCCGTGACACACAGTTTCAACGCGACGTCCAAGGACGGCGCCTGGCCGGGACTTTTTTCCTTCAGCACGGCTTGCACCGCCTCGGATCGTCCTCCGATCACCGCATAGTTCTTTTCGTCGATGATGCTGCCATCGAATGAAATTCGATAGATTTCGTTTGGATGATTGTTGCTACCGGTCTGCACCACCAGAATTTCCACTTCGAGCGGCTTCATTTCCTGGCTGAACACGGTCCCGAGGCTTTGTGAATATCCGTTCGCAAGCGAACGGCCCGTCACATCCTCCCGGCTGTACATGAATCCCCTGAGATCGGCATGGCGGATGCCCGCCTTTCGAAGATTCTCAAACTCGCTGTATTTGCCGGCTCCGGCAAACGCGATGTTGTCGTAAATTTCAGATACTTTGTGTAGCGAGACGCTCGGGTTGTCTGCCGTCAGTAGAATGCCATCAACATACTCCATCGCGATGATCGAGCGACCTTTTGCAATTCCCTTCTTGGCATACTCGGCCTTATCCTGCATCATCTGTTCCGGGGACACGTAATAAGGCATCGGCATGTTACGTCTCCCTCGAACGACGCGCAGTCATCATCTCGTCATACACGGCTCGCAGCTTGTCATTGGCGACATCGGTGATGCCTTGGTCGGTCACAAACTTGGCGGTCGGATAGATCCCTCGGATGAGATCCGGTCCACCCGTACCCACATCATCGTCGGCGGCGTTGTAAAGCGACAACAACGCCAGCTTGAGCGCCTCAGACTCGGAAAGATTCCTCCGGAAATGTTCCCTCATCGTATTGCGAGCGTCCTTGCCTCCGGAACCGATCGCGTGATAATCGGACTCTTCGTAACGCCCGCCCGTGATATCGTACTTGAAGATGCGGCCTTCTCCGCGTTTCAGGTCATACCCCACGTACAACGGCATGACGACCAGCCCCTGAAACACCATCGGAAGATTGGCCTTGACCATCTGGCCCAGCTTATTGGCCTTCCCTTCACAGGACAAGGGCATGCCTTCCAGTTTTTCGTAATGCTCCAATTCAGTCTGAAATAATTTGGCCATCTCGATGCAGGGGCCGGCCGCTCCGGCAATGGCCATGGCGGACCAGTCATCGATCTTGAAGACTTTTTCGATTCGGCGATCTGCGATCTGAAATCCTTCCGTTGCGCGACGGTCCCCGGCGATCACCACCCCATCCTGATACTTGAGCGCCAGCACAGTCGTGGCAGAAGGGACGGCTATGGATCCAGCGGTGCGCATCTGATCGGCTGCTCCCGCTATTCCATGGCTTCGAAACGCCAATTCCGGATGATGTTGTGAGACGAAGTCGAAAAAGCTGGAGTCGTCGTGGTTGGGCAGATAGGGCAACTTCATCGCGATTTTCGAGTCACGTATTCGTCAAACTTTGAGTTTCTCAATCAGTGCATCGACTGAATCGGTGGTATCGAGCAACTCCTTGGTCAACGCCAGCGTCCCGCGATGGGGATCCATCAGCGGCACTTTCTTGATCGTCGTATTGCCGACCTCGAACAACACCGACGTCCAGCTGGCTCCGTACAAGGCCTTCGCGAATTTACTGGCGCAGCGACCACGGAAATAGGCCCTGGTACCGGTCGGCGGATTGAACTCCGCTTGCCGAATGTCATCTTCTTCGACGATCCGTTCAATAAGATGGTTACGCTCCAACGTATAGAACAATCCCTTGTCCGGACGAACATCATGGTATTGCAGATCCATCAGTTTCATTCGGGGATCATCCCATCCGCAACCTTTCCGCTCCATATACGATTCGATCATGTGCCGCTTGGCAACCCAATCCAATGCGTTCACCAACAGCCGCGGATCACGATCGAGCTGATTCAACACTTCCTCCCAGCGGAGCAGCACATCACGGGTCGTGGGACCATGATCTTGCGAAACATAAAAAGCCTTGGCCGCGCTCAAATACGCCCGCTGGACGGCAAGCGCCGTGGTCGGTCTTCCACCGGCCAATTTCATGGTCTCCTTCACATCCAGATCGCGAGACACCTGTTTGATGGCACGAACCGGCTCGTCCAGCTCGAGTTGAGGCAGATCGGCTCCGGACTCAAGCAAGTCCAAGACGATATCTAACGTACCCACCTTCAGATAGGTGGAAAGTTCCGCCATATTGGCATCACCTGTGATGACATGGAGTCTCCGAAACCTTGCCGCATCGGCATGCGGCTCGTCGCGCGTGTTGATGATCGGCCGTTTGACCATCGTATTGAGGTCCATAAGGCACTCGAAAAAGTCGGCGCGCTGTGAGATCTGGTATTCCACCGGACTGGTCTGATTTTCCGATCCGACCTTTCCGGCTCCGGCGAAGATCGGTCGTGTGACCAGGAACGGCGTCAACACCCGAGCGATCCGGTCGAACGGTACGGATCTCGAGACCAGATAATTCTCGTGGTATCCATAGCTGTTGCCCTTGCCGTCGGAATTGTTCTTGTACAGCACGTACTGTTCGCTTCCTCTGGCCCGAGCCATGTCCTGAAGGCAGGTTGCAAGGATGCGCTCTCCGACTCGCTCAAATGCGACGAGCTCTCTGGCGCTCGAGCACTCCGGCGTTGAATATTCCGGATGTGCTCCATCGACATACAAGCGTCCGCCGTTTGCCAGGACCTTGTTCAGCTGCCGATTATAGTCCGGATTGGGACGTTCCCGCTCACCGTCCACTTCAAATCCTCGGGCATCCAAGAGCGGATTTTCGTTCTCGTAATCCCAAAGAGCCCCGGGAGCCGGCAACCCTGGATAATGTCCGATCACGGCGAAGGAACCCGACACGGGGTCCACCGCGGATGAGTCTTTTGCCGCGATGCCGAACTCGGTTTCCGTGCCAAGTACGCGCATGCGAGTAGTGGATGTATGCTCTGGCATAGTTTGGCTAGAGATAGTGGCCGGTACTGACGGTTTCAATCTGCCGATGTTCGGCGGGACCACCGCTGATGGTCCTGATATGAATGATTTTTTCACCCTTCTTCCCGGCGACTTTCGCCCAATCGTCCGGATTGGTCGTATTGGGAAGATCCTCGTGTTCCTTGAACTCCTCACGAATGGCACGGATCAGATCGTCAGAGCGCAGGCCTTCCCCCTCTTGCGCGATCACCCGCTTCACGGCGAATTTTTTCGCGCGTGACACAATGCCCTCGATCAACGCTCCGCTCGCGAAGTCCCGGAAATAGAGAATCTCCTTTTCACCGTTGGCATACGTGACCTCGATAAACTTATTTTCCTCAGTGGCGGCATACATGGTCTCGACTGTCAGAGTCGTCAATCGATCGACAAGCGCCTGTCGATCACCCCCATGCCGCTCCAAATCCTCGGCGGCAAACGGGAGATCCGTCGAAATGTACTTCGAAAAAATGTCTCTGGCCGCCGTGGCGTCCGGCCTTCCGACCTTGACCTTGACATCCAATCGGCCGGCCCGAAGCACCGCTGGATCGATCAAATCCTGCCGGTTGCTGGCCCCGATGACGATGACATTGCGCAATCTCTCCACCCCATCGATCTCTGAGAGGAATTGCGGAACGATCGTCGATTCGATATCCGAGGAAATACCGGTTCCACGGGTTCTGAAGAGGGCATCCATTTCATCAAAAAACACGATCACAGGATGGCCATCCTCGGCCCGCTCCTTGGCTTTCTTGAACACCTCGCGCACCTGACGCTCCGACTCCCCGACGTATTTATTGAGCAATTCTGGGCCTTTCACGTGAAGAAAGTAACTTCGGATCTCCTTTCCGGTTCGATGGCCCAACTTCTTGGCGATCGAATTGGCGACGGCTTTCGCGATCAACGTTTTCCCACATCCGGGGGGACCGTAGAGCAACACCCCTTTCGGTGCGCTGAGCTTATACTGGGAAAACACGTGCGGATGCAGGAACGGCAGTTCGACGGCATCGCGCACTTGCTCCAATTCTTTCTGGAGCCCTCCGATGTGCTCATAGTCGACATCCGGAACCTCTTCCAGCACAAGCTCTTCCGCTTCGGATTTCGGCAACTTCTCGATGACATAGCCGGAACGGGGGTCATACAACAGATGGTCCCCTACACTCAGACGTTCTGCCAGCAGCGGATCGCCGAGCTCGGCCACTTTCTCCTCATCGAAATGGAGCGTGACCAACGCCCGTCCCCCTTCCAGTACGTCTTTGAGTCGGACGACCTCTCCCTGATGATCGAAGTCCTTCACTTCGATCACGTTGAGAGCCTCATTCAAAACGACTTCCTGCCCCTTTCGCAACGCATCGCGCTTGATCGCGGGATGAAGGCTGACCTTCATTTTTCGTCCCGACACATAGACATTTCCCGTACCGTCCGCATTCATGCTGGAAAAAATGGCATAGGCCGACGGCGGCGCGGTCAATTTTTCCACCTCAGTACGCAGCGCTTCGATCTGTGCCTTCGCCTCTTGCAGCGTGGCCACGAGTTTTTCATTCTGCTTGTTGGCTTGATCGAGTTGATGTCGCGATTGATAGAGTCGACGGATCTCTTCTTCCATCGACTGAATCTGCACACGGAGTTTGTCAACCTCACGTGCGTGCTCGTCGTTTTTGTGAATCATCTCCCCATTCCCCTCAGACAGCCGCTTCGTAATCTTCTTGACAGAATCTCGGAGGGACCGGAGTCGATTTGGCTGGCCCTTGCTTTCCGCCATATCGGGACAACGCGAACAACTCGCAACACCAAGCCGCAGCGTGAAAACAGGTCGTGATCGGATTCTAACATCCGTCCTGGGGGTGGTCAACTCCAACAGGTGATCGCGCGCGGGACACATTCCCGCCACCTGGAAGCGATTCACGTTTCCAGCGCATCTCGGAACTCGCGCACCGCGACACCGACATCCTCTCGAGTCAATACGGCACCGATCACGGCAACTCCATGTGCGCCGGCTCGGCGAACCTCGCACACCCGTTCACTCGTCATCCCTCCGATGGCGAAGATCGGGATTGACGATCGGCGACAGACGTCGGCAAGAAGCTCCAACCCGAGCGGGGGTCCGAACGAACGTTTCGACGGTGTCTCGAAAATCGGACCAAAGACGACGTAATCGGCACCACCCTGACCCGCACGTTGTACCTCCTCAACCGAATGTGTGGAAACTCCAATCAACCGATCTGATCCAATCACTCGACGTACTGGGGAGGGAGGGAGACTATCAGATCGAAGGTGCACCCCATTCAAGTTCAACGCCATCATCAGGTCGACACGATCATTGAGGATCAGAGCCGCTCCGTGCGGCGCCGCGATCGATCGAATTTCCAGCGCCAGTGAAAGCAATTCGCGCGTCGATAGATCCCGTTCCCGCAGTTGGACGGCGGGCAACCCGGCGCTGACCGCCTGAAGGATTAGAGAGGGGAGGGACTGGTGGCCTATTTGAGTCCTGTCGGTGACGAGCAGCAGACGAAAATCTACCGGGGGCATTGGTAAGAGGTTGAGAGGGAAGGACTGGGCACCGGGCTCATCGATAACCGGTTAATCACGTTCAGTCGTTTTTTGTCGCTCATCGTACTGAGGACTCGGCACTCGACACTCAAAACGAATTTCAGAGCATGCCTTCGATCGGGCTGCTGGCGGTCGCGTAGAGTTTTCTGGGGATGCGGCCGGCCTTATAAGCCAGACGACCGGCATGGACGGCATACTTCATCGCTTCCGCCATTGCAAGAGGATGCTGCGCACCCGCAATGGCTGTATTCATCAGAACCGCGTCGGCTCCGTACTCCATGGCGAGAGCCGCGTCCGACGCCGTTCCGACACCGGCATCAACGATGATCGGTACCTTGACGGTTTCCATGATGATCTTCAAATTGTACGGATTCCGGATACCGAGCCCGGACCCGATGGGCGCCGCTAAAGGCATGACCGCCGGGCAGCCGATATCCACCAACCTCTTCGCGACGATGGGGTCGTCATTCGTATACGGCAGAACGATAAATCCTTCTTTAATGAGAATCTTGGCCGCTTCGATCAAGCCGGCTGTATCGGGGAACAGCGTTCTCTCGTCGCCGAGCACTTCCAACTTCACCAAATCAGACACACCGGCCGCACGAGCCAACCTCGAATAGCGTACCGCATCTTCCACGGTATAACATCCGGCCGTGTTGGGCAGAATCGTATATTTCTTCGGATCGATGTAATCGAGCAGATTGTCCTTCGATCGATCGGTGATGTTCACTCGACGAACCGCGACCGTCACGACATCAGCACCGGACGCTTCAATGGCTTTTTGGGTCTCCACAAAGTCTTTGTATTTTCCCGTTCCAACCCATAATCGGGACTTGAATTCACGTCCCGCGATCATCAACCGGTCATCCGTCATGGTGTCCTCTTAGCATGCTCCGCCGCCGATAAAACCCAGAATCTCGACCCGGTCTCCATTTTTGAGCTGACGTTGACCAAAGATCGCCCGATCGAGAATTTCGAGATTCAGCTCCACGGCCACCCGTTCGGCCCGAATGTCGAGGTCCGCCAATAGATCGGCAACCGTTGCACCACACCGCCACGTCCGTGCCTGGCCGTTCACATGGATTTCGATCGCGTCCTGCACGGCTTTCATCCTATGGGACCGGAATTCACCTTGTCAACAAAGCGGCCCTTGCTTGATTGGGGGCGGAAACTTCACAATAGATCCATTAAGATAGGCTCATCATGAGAGAAAACAATCAGCGACTGGCCGCTCTTTTCCAATCGATCGCCAATCTTTTGTCCTCCCAACGGGCGAACCCCTACCGAGTGCGGGCGTATCGACGGGCCGCGGAGGCCTTACTTGCTCTCGAAGAGGATGTCGCGGCAGTGGCGGAGCGCCAGGAGTTGGAGGAGATTGACGGGATCGGCACTGATCTGACCAAAAAAATCCACGAGTTTCTGGAAACCGGCACTCTCCGCGCTTACGAAGAGCTCCGGACCCCGCTTCCGCCGGGCGTCAGGAGTTGGGCTACCCTTCCAGGGCTCTCCGAGTCACTCGTAGCCTATCTGTACTTCCGACTCGGCATACAGACGCTCTCCGACCTCGATCAACTCATTCGCTCGCACCTGCTTCGTACCTTGCCTGGCTTCTCAGGATCGGAGGAGCACTTATTACAGGCAGTCCGTCAACAGATGCGCGATCACCAACCCTAAGAACTCTTGAGCTCCTTGAAGATTTTCCAGCTTTTCAGCAATTCGACCGCCTTCTGCAGCTGAACATCCTGTTCAAGCGAAAGTTCGCCCCCCGGTTCGCTCGGCAATGACGGCGGAGTCGTCCCGTTCTTCGGACCGGCTTCCTCGGGAGACTTTCCATTCGTCTGTGGCGGAGACTCCTTTCCGGTTGGTGCCTTAGCGGTTGTATCCTTTTCAGTCGGCTTCCCGTCTGGCGCTTTCGCCAGAACCGGGGCGGAGAGCTTCACCACGATATCGGGAGTAATTCCGGTCGACTGGATCGATCGACCTTTTGGCGTATAGTACTTTGCGGTGGTGAGGCGAAGCCCGGACCCATCGCCCAGGGCCAGGATCGTCTGCACCGATCCTTTCCCGAACGAGGTCGTCCCGACCACAACGGCCCGCCCCCAGTCTTGCAACGCTCCGGCCACGATTTCCGACGCACTTGCCGACCCTTCGTTGACAAGAATGATGACCGGAAGATCTTCCAGCTGATCCTTGGACTTCGCGAACCATTCGTCCTTTTTTCCTTCCCGGCTCTTCGTATACACGACCAGCTTCCCGCTGGGAAGAAATTGCTCGGAGACATCCACGGCTGCGGTCAGCAAGCCACCGGGATTGTTCCGCAGGTCTAGAATGGTTCCTTGGACCTTTTGTTCCCTGAACTGTTTAATCGCTTTAGACAGGTCCCGTCCGGTAGCTTCCTGAAACTGAGTCAAGCGGACATAGCCAAGATTGTCGATGATCTTCGACTTCACACTTTCGATCTTGATCGTGTCTCGGACCAGAGTGAAGACCAAGGGCTCCAGTGTCCCTTCCCGTTGAACGGTGAGGTTGACCTTACTGCCTTTCGGCCCTCGCATCTTTTGGACCGCATCCATCAACGTCAGATCTTTCGTGGGGTCATCGTTGACTTTAATGATGAAATCGCCTGCCTTGATCCCGGCCCGATGCGCCGGCGTGCCTTCGATCGGTGCGATCACCGCGAGCCGGTTGTCCTTCACGCCGATCTGAATGCCGACCCCGCCGAATTCTCCCCTGGTTTCGACCTGCATCTCTTTGTACATCTCCGGAGTCATGTAGGCGGAGTGTGGATCGAGCGTCGACAGCATCCCGCGAATGGCGCCTTGAATAAGGTCCTTCGGCTTCGTCTCGTCGACATAGTGCTTTTGAACCTGATTCAAGACCTCGGAGAAGGTTTTGAGCTCCTCATAGGTTTCGCCGGCATGCCCGGTGCGTTCCCAGCCTTTCCCGATGACGACGCCACCGAGCAGGGCGAGCGCGATCATCGGGGCGACCACCCAAGACTTCCGCCGAGGCTGCTGTTCCATAGTCTTCACATCCCTTCTTCCCGGCGTTGCCGAACCATCCGACTCAATCGGTTTTGGCAACGCCGATCTTATCGTTTTGCCAGCCAGTGGAGCGGATCGACCGGCTCGGCTCCCTCACGTAGCTCGAAGTATAATGTATTTTCTCCGATCATGCCCGTATCCCCCGTCTCTCCGATCGGTTGGCCTTCGACCACTTGCTCACCCGCTCTGGCCAAAATCTTGGACGCGTGTGCATACAGCGAAAAGAATCCGTTGGCGTGATCTAAGATTATAACGAGTCCGTATCCTTTCAACCAGTCGGCATACACCACGCTCCCGGCCATGACGGCATGAATCAAGCTCCCCTCTGTTGTTCGGATCTCAATACCTTTGCGCTGCACATAGGTGTTGAACGTCGGGTGCTTCTGCCGTCCGAAAAACGATACGACTTTTCCATCGGCCGGCCAGGGCAGTGTACCCCTGATCCCATGAGCCAATGATGAAGACGAAGGTGGGGGCATGGCTATGGCACGTCGGCGCGTTTCCAGATCATGCAACAAGCCATCCACGCGTGAGGCGGAACGCTCCAACTCCTCAACCGCACGATTGTAGGCGTCCTTTTCATGCGTGATCTTCGCGAGAAACACTTTCTTTTCCCGCTGAAGTACTCGAATGTCGGCCAGCTTCTTCTCGACATTGAGCTTGAAGGCGACCAATCCCGTTCTGGCCTCGGCGCGCTGACGTTCCGCCTGCTCCATCCGCTCCATATCGGCTCGGAACGTCTCCAACAGCTCGTAATCCTTGAGTGATACGGCGGAAAGGTACTGCCCACGGCGTTGAAAATCACTGTACGAGTTCGCCGTCAAGAGTGCCTTCACATGACCAAATCGACCTTCCATATACTGCACGCGGAGTCGCGCAAGGATGGCTTCACGCCGTGCGTCAATGCTGGCTCGCATCGACCCCAGCCGTTCCGTGATCTCTTCAATCTCCCGATCCTTCTGCCGCAGTCTCTTACCGATGTCCTGATGATCTTGGCGATGATGCACCAATCGTTCATCCAGAGTTTGGAGACCTTGCAACACTGACTCGCGTTTTTTTTCTGCTTCTTCGGCCCGTTTTCGCTTCTCCTCGATCTTGCCTTTCAGCGTTTCCAGTTTCCTTCTTTCCCGTTCGATTTTTTCTGAGATGGGATCATTGGCGGCATCCGCCACCGAGGCCAATCCTCCCATCACGAGACATCCGAGAAGGATAGGGCACAGGATTCTCATGCCCGACCTTCTCCCACACGAAGAAGCGAGACCACGCTCCCGGCAAAACCAAGCCCCATGCCCGCCAGAACCAACGCCAAGCACACTGAGAGGGGGAAGAAGGAGAGCATGCCTTCAATCCCGCTGAAACGGCCGGTCAACCGAATCTGCTGTCGAAACAGTTCAAACGCGAACTTAAGCATGCCCAATGAGAGTGCACTGCCACAGGCTCCTAGCACGGCTCCTTCAAGGAAATAAGGAATACGGATAAACGTCCGTGTGGCTCCAATGGAACGGAGGATTTCGATCTCTTCCCGTCTGGCCAACAGTGCGAGTCGGGTCGTATTGCCGATGATGGTCACCGCGGCCGCGGAGAGGAGGACACCCACCGCGATCGCCACCAGTTCGATATATCCGATCAATCCCGCCAGCATGCGGATCCATTCTTGATTATAGTCGACCTTGGCCACGCCTTCCATGATTTGCACTCGTTCGACCCAGCTTTTCATGGCATCCGGAGACCGAAAGTTCGGCGCAAGCGTCACCACAAACGAGGCGGGAAGCGGGTTCTCCCCGAGCCCTTCGAGTAAGTGCGATTCACTGGGGAATTGAGCTCGAAATTCGCCCAGCGCCTCTTCTTTTGAAATAAAGAGCACTTCGTCCACCATACGATCGAGCTTAAGTTTTCGCTCGAGCTCTTGCACTTTTTCAATGGAAAGTCGTTCCTCCAAATAGACCATGACCTTGACGTCTTCCTGGAGCGACCACGCCGCGTTCCGAAGATTGACATAGAGCAACAGAAAGATGCCGACACAGGCTAGGGTAAACGCCGTGGTGAGCACGGCGACGATCGTGGTCGTGCGGTTGGTCCGCATATTCGCCCATGCTTCGCGAACCAAGTAAAATAGCCGCCTCATACTCCGACCCCTTCTCCGATCCGCCGTTCCGACAACAACACACCGTGCATCAGGGTGACCACCCGCCGATTCGCCTGACTCAGAACATGCGGATCGTGCGTCGCCACGATCACGGTCGTCCCCCGGGTATTGATCAATTTGAACAACTCGATGATTTCCCTGGTGCGTTCCGGATCAAGATTGCCGGTCGGTTCGTCGGCTAGGAGCACCACCGGCCCATTGACGATCGCCCGCGCGATGCAGACTCGCTGCTGCTCTCCCGTTGAAAGGCTGTTCGGCAGTTGATCTTTTTTATGTTCGACATCGACGGCACGCAACGCCTCCGTCACCTTCCGACGAATATCTTTCTCGGATGCTCCTTGAACAATCAACGGGAGCGCCACATTGTCGAAGACCGACTTCTTCGGCAAGAGACGAAAGTCTTGAAACACCGCGCCGACCTTCCGTCGAAGAAAGGGAATCTCGGACGGTCTGAGCTTCGTCACATTCTTCCCATGGACGAAAATCTGCCCCTCGTCCGGTTGCTCTTCCCCGATCAACATGCGTAACAAAGTTGACTTCCCCGCTCCGCTCGCCCCCATGAGAAGGACGAAATCACCCTTCTCGATCTCCAGCGTGACATCGGACAGTGCGGCTTTCCGATCATGCCATTTGGACACATGGATGAGTTGAATGATCGCATCCATGGAATCCTCCTTTTCGAAGGACGGGGCCCTCAATATTCGGCGACTTCAAATGCGTTTTCGAGATGTTGGATCCGCCCTTGGTCCGAGGGACTCCCCTGAACCAATACCACATCAAATCGGCAAGCCTTCTCGGACCAATGTCGTTGTGCCAAATATTGAGCGGCCAGTCTCGCCAATCTGTCCCGCTTACGGTGGTCCACCGCGAATAGGGCCCCGCCAAAGGCTTCCGTGGCTCTGCCCTTCACTTCGACGAAGACCACGACACCATGGTCTTCCGCCACGAGGTCCAATTCTCCGAACGACGTCCGTACGTTGCGATCGAGAATTCGATAGCCCTTGGCCAGCAAGAACCGTTCGGCTTGCATTTCGCTGGCTTGACCGAACTGATGACGCGGATCGGACGTGGCCATGCGTCTACTGTGCAAACAATGTGGGGCTCATCCGCCTGGTGGATGTCCGCTCCGCTGCGATGATCACCGCTTGCACCGGCATGAATGTTCGGCGATGAATGGAGCATGGACCGTGGCGCGCCAATTGTTGGAGATGTCCGGTGGTGCCATATCCCTTATGCGATAGAAAATCATAGTCGGGGAACAGTTCATGATACTTCACCATAAGACGATCCCTTGTGACTTTGGCGATGATGGAAGCGGCTGCGATCGATAGGGAAAGAGCATCTCCCTTGATGATGGGCCGCGCCGAAATCCTGATTCCGGGAAGACTCACGGCATCAATGAGGAGATAATCAGGGGAAGGAACCAGCTGGTCGATCGCTCGACGCATCGCTAGACGAGAGGCCTCGAGGATATTCAGGCGATCAATCTCGGCGACGTCCGCCGACCCGATTCCGATCCCCGTGGCTTGGTCCAGAATCGCGGTATACAACCGCTCTCGCTCCTCCTCAGAGAGTTGTTTCGAATCGTTGACTCCCGAAAGCCGACATCGGCGCGGAAGGACAACGGCAGCGGCAACCACCGGACCGGCCAAAGGGCCGCGTCCCGCTTCGTCGATACCGGCAATGCGGCGGTACCCACACCGTCGGGCTTCCCGCTCGAAGTCTTCGGTGGGCCCCATCAACGTTCCCTCACCGCTTCCGTGAGTGTCTTGCCGTGCGTGATGGAACAATTCAGCGTAGAAGTCTAGGTTGTCACGGTCTCTTCTTCCGAGGCAGTGGATTGCGCAGCTTGTTTGCTGTCGCCGACAAACTCGCGTTCCTCGACCTTCGCGAACCTCCCCTTCTTCCCGCGCAGATAGTACAGCTTCGCGCGTCGAACGCGGCCCTGTCGGACCACATCCACCTTGGAAACGATCGGAGAATGCACCGGGAAAATCCGTTCGACTCCGACCCCGTAGGAAATTTTTCGGACGGTAAACGTTTCCGTATTCAAGCTCCCCTTGCGGGCAATCACGGTTCCCTCGTACACCTGAATACGCTCTTTTTCGCCTTCAACGACTTTGACGTGGACCCTGACGGTATCTCCGATCTCAAAGCGCGGCATCGATTTCTTCGTCAACGACCGCTGAATTCGCTCCAACTGATTCATGATCTTAATCCTCCTCCCGGCATGATGTCGGGGCCGTCAAAAGGCCTTCGCTCATCAATTCATCCAACAACTGTTGATCTTCTTTCGTGAACACCCGATCTTTCAGAAGATCGGGGCGCCTCAAATAGGTACTGCACAGCGCCTGTTTTCGACGCCACAACCGAATTGCCTCATGATGGCCTGACAGTAACACGTCGGGCACACCGATTCCGCCGACTTCTGCCGGCCTCGTATATTGGGGGTACTCCAGCAACGAATCAGAAAACGACTCTTCGACGACAGAACTGGGGTCACCCAACACACCGGGAACGAGCCTCGCCGCGGCATCGATTAAGACGAGCGCCGGCAATTCCCCTCCGGTCAACACATAGTCTCCAAGTGAGACCTCCTCCGGAGCTAATGCCGCGCGGACACGCTCGTCTACCCCCTCATAGTGCCCGCACAGAATCACGATCCGGCGGCGTTCACCGGCCAACTGTCGCGCATAGTCTTGCGTAAAAGGCCGCCCCTGCGGGGTCGGAAACATGAGCCGAATGTCTTCACCGTTTGTTTGCGCGTCACTCCGAACCGCAGCCACCGCCACGAGGATCGGTTCGGCCTTCATGACCATGCCGGCCCCGCCTCCATACGGCGTATCATCGACCACCTTGTGGCGATCCGTCGTGAAGTCTCGCAAATTGTGCACCGCCACGGAGAGAAGCCCCTTGTCCTGACCACGTTTGAGCATGCTGTGAGCCAAGACCGGCCCGAACATGCCGGGGAACAATGTCAGCACATCGAACCGCAACATGCTAGCCATCCAATCCGTCGATCAACCGGACGACCATCGACCCAGCCGCCAGATCGACGGCCACCACCAGTTCTTTCGCGGCAGGAATCAAAATCTCTTTGGTTCCTTGTCGAACAACAAACAATTGATTTCCCGGCAAATCCCAAATCTCCTCCAGCGTACCTACAGGCTGCCCCTCTTCGGTGCGGACGGCAAGACCGACCAAATCGCATTCATAGAACTGTCCCTCCGGAAGCACCGGCACGGACCCGCGAATCGTCTGAATGAATCCGCCTCGCCAGCGACCCGCGTCCTCCGGAGTCGTTACATCCGTGAATCCGAGGATAAATCTCTCCCCGGCTCGTTTCACATGCGTGACACTGGTCTCCAACGTCTGTCCATTCCTTGCAAGGAGGCTCACGAACCTCAACCCCTCGAATCGACCCGGAACATCGGACAACGGTCGAACCTTGACTTCTCCTTTGACACCAAAGGGCCGCTCAATCAATCCCACCGTCACGGTTTCCGACTGTTCCCCCATCACGAGATCAAGACTTTGCCGATGCCTTTTTCTGCGCGGCTTTTTCAGCTTCAAACTGCTTCCAGACTCCTGCCCGGCGCAGCAACGTCCGCACGGTCACCGTAGGCTGAGCGCCGTGGCGAAGCCAGTTCAGAACACGTTCCTGCTTCAACTCTGGTACGCCGGCTTCTTTCAATGGGTCAAAAATTCCGAGAATCTCGAGGAACCGTCCGTCACGTGCTTTTCGTGAATCGGCGGCCACCACCCGATACATCGGTCGTTTGTGTCTTCCTGTCCGAGCTAATCTCAAATGTACAGCCACAACGGTCCTCCTTTATGCTGAATGCGCACTCTCTGTCATGATCGCTACCGAGATCGCATGAGTTGGGCCAGCTGACGACGCCCTCCCGCACCGGTCATTGCCTTGGCCAACTTCTTGGCGGACAAAAACTGCTTGATGAGACGATTCACATCCTGCACCGTCGTCCCGCTGCCGCGAGCGATCCGTTTCTTCCGGCTTCCGTTGATGATCGTATGATCGCGGCGTTCCCGCGGGGTCATCGAGTCGATCACGGCGATGACACGGCCGATCTCTCGTTCCGGCTTGTCACCCTCGATGGCATGCTTCAGTTTTTGCCCGCCTGGAAGCATGCCAAGAATTTGCTCCAACGAGCCCATGCGGTTCATCTGGCCGAGCTGAGTCCGAAAATCTTCCAAGGTGAAGGTATTGCTCGTGAGCCGTTTCTGAGCCTCCTCCGCCTGCTCCCGCGAGATACTGGCTTGGGCTTTCTCAATGAGCGACAGGACGTCGCCCATCCCAAGAATACGGGAGGCCATCCGATCCGGATGAAACGGTTCCAATGCATCCAGCTTTTCCCCGACACCCAGAAACTTAACGGGCTTGCCGGTCGCGGCTCGAATCGACAAGACCGCCCCTCCGCGCGCGTCTCCTTCGACCTTGGTCAGAATAATACCCGTCAACCCGACCTTCTGATCAAACTGGCCTGCCATGGTCACTGCATCCTGCCCGGTCATGGCATCGGCCACCAACAGGACTTCGTGAGGAGACACGGCTGTCTTCACGGCGACGAGTTCGTCCATGAGCTCGTCGTCGATATGCAACCGGCCACCGGTATCCAGGATGATAAGATCGAACCCCTGCTCGCGTCCCCGGTCGACCCCCGCACGACACATGCGCACGACCTCCGCTTGGGAAGCCTGAATGTGATCTTCCCGGTGCACGTCCACTCCGAGATCCCGCCCAAGAGCACACAGCTGTTCACCGGCCGCAGGACGACGCGGGTCGGCCGCAACCAAGAGGACCCGCTTACCTTGATTCTTAAACAGGCGGGCCAGCTTGCCACTGGCCGTGGTTTTTCCCGCTCCTTGCAAACCGACCATCATCAGGATGGTCGGGGGGGAAGAGCTCAAGGCTAGTCCTGACCGCTCGTGCCCCATCATCGCCCGGAGTTCATCCCAGACGACTTTGACCACCTGATGTCCGGGAGTCAGGCTTTGCAGCACTTCCTGCCCAACGGCTTTTTGACGGACGCGATCGACGAATTCCTTGACGATCTTGAAATTGACGTCGGCTTCAAGCAGCGCCAACCGCACATCTTTCAACGCATCCGTGATGTTCTGCTCCGTGAGCACACCCTGCCCTCGGAGTTTCTTAAGAATTTTCTCAAACTTATCGCTCAACGCATCAAGCATGATGCCCGTATCACCATAAACAAAGAGGCCATCGAAGCCTTGCTACCAGACCTCCGATCGCCTCGAAAATCCAGAAAAAAAAGCATCGGAGAGTGTATCGGAGCATGTAGGGCAAGTCAAGGTCATCATAAGTCAGGGTAGTGGGTCAGTCTGATTTTCCTTGATATTGCCTCTGCTTAAGCGGTCATGTAAGATGATCGCATGGCTAAAAAGAAACCATCTACAGACGTGAACGTGATCGCTCACGACATCCTACAAGCCATCACTGGCCAACCTGCCGGAACCACCTCAGTGAAGAAAGAGAAACCCGCCGAAGTCCCCACAAAGAACCCTGCCGCTGTCGCTCTTGGCCGTCTCGGAGGGCTGAAGGGCGGGAAGGCGAGAGCGGAGAAGCTAACGGCCAAGAAGAGGGCCGTAATTGCAAAGAAGGCTGCCAGGGCTCGCTGGTCTAAGAATAAGTAATTTGCACAATAAAATCAATAATTTATACAATTCATCTATCTTGATATGGCGACAATGCTATGCCGCCCTGTGGAAGAGTTGCATAAAGTCGTAGCCTGGTGTAGTCTTGGCGGAGCGAGGGAACTGCGATGGATGAATTTGAACGAGCAATAACTGAACGGCAAGAGACAATACGCCGCTTAGAAAAAGAGATTGCGCAGGCTAAGATTGTTCTCGCGAATGCACAGACTGATCTTAGTGTGCTTCTTTCAGCTAGGCAAATTGTGCACAGGGAAAAACTTATGAATGAGCATGTCGCATCGGCTTCGCAGCTATCATTTGCCGGAAACCTTGATAAAGAAATCATACCCAAAGAAGGATCAACGTCTTTTAGTGCTGGCGATGCGCATATAGCCCCTTCTCTGAACGAGGTTAGACCAATTCGAGATTTAACCCTCGTTGATGAGGTGAGGGCTATTTTATCCGAATCCCCATTGCCGCTAGGTCCTTCGGAAATCCGTAAAGAGCTAGCAAAGACGGGACGTATAGTCCCTCAGAACGTGATGACTGGAATTCTTTCGCGACTTAATAAAGAAAATAGGGTCAAACGTCTTGAAAGAGGAAAATATATTCTTGTGACACAGGAGGAGCGTATGGAAAAACAAACCGCCTAGCGGCTGTCACCACTAGGCGGTTCAGACTCCGAAACAACTTATTGCCCCCGTAGCTCAGCTGGATAGAGCGCCACTTTGGAAGGTGGGAGGTCGCGGGTTCAATTCCCGCCGGGGGCTCCAACCAATTGGCACGGGTTCCTTTACTTTACCCGTGCCAATTGGCTTTGTCAAGACGCCTATTTATAGGGGCACAGGATAGGTTTGTTTATAACTTGACTTTGCTTGACCGCTCAAGCATAATACCTCTGTCGCAACGGAGGGAGCCATGAACCAACTAACGCAAGCCAAACGAGTCCAGATCATCGCCGCACTAGTCGAAGGGAATAGCATTCGCGCAACCTGCCGGATGACGGACGTAGCGAAAGGCACTGTGCTCAAGCTTCTCGTTGATCTTGGTAAGGCTTGCGCTCGGTATCAAGATGAACACCTGCGGAACCTGCCTTGTAAGCGCATTCAATGCGATGAGATCTGGTCGTTCTGTTATGCGAAGGAAAAGAATGTCCCTGAAGAGTACAAGGGCAAGCTTGGCTTTGGTGATGTCTGGACCTGGACGGCCCTGTGTGCTGATACCAAGCTCATTCCTTCATTCCTAGTCGGAGAGAGGACAGCACACTATGCGAGGAAGTTTATTGATGATTTGGCTAGCCGCCTGCAACATCGGATTCAACTGACCACGGATAGCCATAGGGCCTATATCACGGCAGTAGAGAATGCCTTTGGAATCGACATCGATTACGCCATGCTGGACAAGCTCTATCAGACTCCTCCCACCCCTGACGTGCATCGGTACAGCCCTGCTAAGTGTTGCGGGATTCGGAAACGGAAGATCAAGGGCAACCCTGATATGTCGAAGGTCTCTACATCCTATGTGGAACGACAAAACCTTACCATGCGGATGCAGATGAGGCGCTTTACCCGTCTCACCAATGCCTTTAGCAAGAAGCTAGAGAACCAGGCTCATGCCGTGGCTCTGCACTTCATGCACTACAATTTCTGCCGGATTCATCAAAGCTTGCGAGTGACACCCGCCATGCAGGCAGGCGTTGCAGACCATGTGTGGAGTTTGGAAGAAATTATAGATTTACTCGACAAGAATAGGGAGAAGACCTACCTTGAAAATGCATAAACGAGTGTTTCATAATGCTTCAGAAACGCATAGGGATGAAATCTCCCAGGTTCGCAATGACCAAAACACTCTCCATATCAGAAGCTCGCGGGCGGCTAGGGCACTTTGTAGGCAAGGTGGGCAAGACTTTGACAAGTTACTTCATTACAAAGAAGGGATCAACGGGAGCGATCCTTATTAGTCATGAAGAATATGAAAGCTGGAAGGCTACTATAGAGATTCTTTCAAATGACGAAGACCTTGCTCGCATTGAACGGGGAATTGCTGAACTTAATGCAGGTGATAGCGTTTCATTTGAAGAAGTTTTTGGCGAGCCTCTGAATGGTCCAGTGCAGCATCAAAGCCGTCGAATTCTCCCGCAGCGCAGCTGATTTCGTTGCATCCCTCCCTCGTGCATTAAAGAAAACCATCGGGCAAGCCATACGTGAATTAGCCCTGAATCCTTTCCTTGGTATCCAATTAAAGGGAAGGCTGTATGGACTCCGCAAGAGGCGCGTTGGCGATTATCGGATTCTCTACCATTTCACCGAGACGACCTTAAAAGTCGTAGATGTTGGGGATCGGAAGGATATTTATCGATGATTCAAACTGACCCACTACCTAAGTCAGTAGTTTTATTGACATGCGGAAAACCTTCGGATATGGTGCCCGTGGAGCCACCGCCTATTATTGGTAGGGAAACTCATAACGAAAGAAAAGTGGCGGCGTGAGAAAATCGCCCTGGGTGTTGCTCATCTTCGTGCTGATTGGAGGTCTCCTCGGCGGGATACTCGGTGAAATTCTCCACGTCATGGCGCCTCAAGGCACCATTCAAAGTATCTTCGCGACGAACTTTAATCCGGGCATCAACCCACCGCTCACCATCGACCTTGTCTTGCTCAAACTTGTCTTCGGATTCAATATCAAGGTGAACATTCTGAGCATCCTCGGGATGTTCATCGGGATCTACCTTTACAAGCACGTCTAGGATTTCACGTTCAACGCCTGCAACCGGAGCGATCGAATTTGGTTGCGAAGCTCCGCAGCCCGTTCAAAGGCCAACTCTTTGGCGGCCGCTTTCATTTCCGATTCCAGCCGTTGGATGAGCTGATCCGTTGATTGGGAGTCCTCATATGATTCGACCGATTCGGCCGCGAGCTCCAACCGGACATAGTCCATCTCCGCCACCGCATACTCGAGGGATGGGATACCTTTTCTTATACCGACCGGCGTAATGCCGTGGGCTCGGTTGTACTCGGCTTGAATCCCACGGCGGCGGTTTGTTTCCTCGATCGCCTGTTTCATCGAGTCCGTCACCACATCTCCATAAAAAATCACTCGACCTTCGAGATGACGAGCGGCTCGCCCCGCGGTTTGAATCAATGCGCGGTACGAACGGAGATATCCTTCTTTATCGGCATCGAGAATGGCCACCAGACTGACTTCGGGGAGGTCGAGCCCTTCCCGCAGGAGATTGATACCGACCAACACGTCAAACCTCCCACACCGAAGATCGCGGATGATTTCAGCTCGTTCAAGTGTCTTGATGTCGGAATGCAAATAGCGCACTTTGATGCCCAAGTCGTGATAGTACTCGGTCAAATCTTCCGCCATCCGCTTCGTCAGGGTTGTGACGAGGACTCTGCCGCCCTTGGTTACCTCTGCGCGGACTTGTCCGAGGAGATGGTCCACCTGCCCCTTGGCCGGCACGACATCGATGCGCGGATCCATCAGGCCGGTGGGACGAACGATCTGCTCGACCACATCATGGCCCGCATGCTCCAGCTCATAGGTACCCGGTGTGGCGGACACATACACCACCTGATTGAGGCAACTCTCGAACTCGGAAAACTTCAATGGACGGTTGTCGACCGCTGACGGCAGTCGAAATCCATATTCCACCAACGTCCGTTTTCTGGAATAATCACCCTCGTACATTCCGCCGACTTGAGGAACCGTCACGTGAGACTCATCGACGATCAAAAGAAAATCCTTCGGAAAATAGTCCAATAATGTGGGAGGCGGCTCTCCCGGTCTCCGCCCGCTGAGATGGCGCGAGTAATTTTCGATCCCATGGCAATAGCCCATGGCTCGAATCATCTCCAGATCGAACTTGGTTCGTTGCTCAAGCCGCTGAGCCTCCAGGAGACGACCCATCTTCTTCAAATAGATCGCGCGCTCCTCAAGTTCCTCCTCGATGCCGGTAATAGCACGCTCATAGCGATCCGGAGCGATCAGGTAATGGGTGTTCGGATAGATCGCGATCTTGGGAAGCTTGCCCAATGATTTTCCAGTGAGTGGATCGATCTCATGGATGGCATCGACCACGTCGCCGAACAGCTCGATACGCACCGACTTGGCGTCAGATGAAGCAGGGAAAATTTCGATCACATCCCCGCGTGCCCGAAACGTGCCCCGATGAAAATCCACATCATTGCGCTCGTATTGGATCTCCACGAGTTTCGACAGTATCTTTTCCCGTCTCGTTTCGGCGCCTTCCTCCAGATAAATCAGCATGTCATGGTAGACCTCCGGTGATCCGAGGCCATAGATGCAGGACACCGAAGACACGATCAGCACATCGTTTCGTTGCAACAGCTCGGTCGTGGCGGAATGGCGCATCTGATCGATGGCGTCATTGATCGAGGCATCCTTCGCGATATACGTATCACTCTGCGGGATATACGCTTCCGGCTGATAATAGTCGTAATAACTCACGAAATACTCGACGGCGTTATGGGGGAAAAACTGCTTGAACTCCTGATAGAGTTGGCCGGCCAACGTCTTGTTGTGGACCAGCACGAGCGTCGGTTTCTGGACCCGCTCGATGAGATTCGCCATCGTGAAGGTCTTTCCGGATCCTGTCACGCCGAGCAAGACTTGATGTCGCTTTCCGGTCTGCACGCCAACCGTCAGTTTTTCGATGGCCTCCGGCTGATCTCCACAAGGCTTGAACGGAGCTTCTAATTTAAAAGAAGGCACGGTATTCCTCGGCTAGGCATGTCGACGGACAGTAATATCGGGCCTTTGGACGTCGCACGCGAAAAGTAAACGAAAAGTAAAAAGGGCTGCCGGATACTCCGGCAGCCCTTCTCGCAGCGGAACAGAAGCGACGTTACCCGCGACCACCTCCAAAACCTCCACGTCCTCCTCCGCCGGATCGGGGCTCCTGAGGACGTGCTTCATTCACCGTTAACGTACGCCCACCGAGTTGCGTGCCGTTCAAGGCGCTAATCGCCGCTTGCGCTTCCGCATCGGACGACATTTCGACAAACCCAAACCCCCGAGACTGCCCGGTGAACTTATCTGTAATGATCCGCGCCGAGGCGACAGCCCCATGCGCCGCAAACAGATCGCTCAGCTGTTGCTCGGTTGTTGAATACGGTAACCCACCGACATAAATCTTCGCACCCATCGGACTCCTCCTTTGACACAATGATGTTGTCTTGGACTCGAGAAAGCAACGAGGAAGGAATGGGCCGAAGACGTCAACACAGCGGCGGCTTAGCTCTGGCTTCCGATCAGATTCCCGGACTGGCCCAACACAACATCCAATCAGGCCTTGTCACTTTCATCGCCGGCCTTGCCAGGCCTTTCGCAAACCGGCATTTCAATGGTACTCCAGATCAGTGGGAAAAGGCAAGTTTGAGGCCAAACCGGCGCACCGGCACACACCTAATAGGCAGGTGGCGCGGAAAGTGGCCGATGGGAAAATAGAGGAACGGCATGGAAGCTGTCGAACAGCACAGTCGACGTTCCAAGAATGACGAGTCCGATTTGTCCCAATCCCAAGGCTTGGTCTTCAACGGATAGGACGAGCACTCCGTCGACGAACACTTCGATAAAATCCTTGCTGATGATGGTATTTCGTTGCAGCCTAAGCGAATGCCAATCGACCGGCTTCAGGTTGATCGATGCCTGTGCGAGAGACAATTCTTGCCCATCCAACAAGCGAACGAGCTGCGCTGTTTGACCGATTGGATCGACGATCACTGCATAGAAATTGCGCGCATCATGCACACCAAAGACTACGCCTCCGCGCCCGGCTGTTCCTTCCTGCGCATGAAAGCGCACGCTGAGATCCGGATACTCATACTCCAACCCATCAGCCAGCAGTACCTGGTAGCAGGGTCTCGCACAATTCGATACACCGGCGATGACGTTCGGGGGAGACGGAGCGGTCGCATGCACCTGTACGACCCACTCCGCAAGCGGCGCGTCGGTGGAAATACCCTTGATGAAACCGCTCGGCAGAGCCTTGGGTTGGTCTTGATCAAACGTCCACTTCTTGAAAAGCCCGCCCACCGCCTGCTTCTTCAGATTGGCGGCCTTTTCCTCTCGCGTTTCATTCTGCACTGCGAATGTTGGAACTGCGCTCAGCACGAGGCCAGCCGTGATAAACACGGAGAGCATTGTGCACGTTCCCCTCATGGCGACGTACCGTTGGACTGGCTCCCACGCATCGACGGCCTCCGCACTATTTCGATCCTCCGGTCTTCTTGAGTTGAAGAATCTCACGCTGTAATCGGTCCCGCTCGGCAAGGATCTTTTTCCGCCGTTGTCCACGATCGAAGATCCACCACCGCAGCTTCTCGGCGAACGTCACGGTCGGCGTCGGAGCACTGCCGCCCGGAGCCTCCTGAAATGAATAGCCCTGATGGCTGTCGCGTTGTTCAAAAAATCGCCGATACAAGTGATCGTACAATCCTTTTCCCGATTCGCCGCCTGCCATACGCACCCCAACGTTACTGCAAAACCGTAATCGTGCTCCCGCAGAGTTACATGCTCTCGTTTGGCCGAATAGTACCTGGGCTTACCGCGACTCTGCAACCGGCTTTACCCGCTGTGCTATGATCCACAGTGCTGAAGAGTTTCCGTCCTCACTGGATATTACCGCCTTGAAACCTTTCTCGACTTTGATGAATGCCGAGCGCGGTTGGATGCTGGCCCGGGCCATCATAGTGCTGTTGCTGCAATCAAGTATTGGCAGCGCTCAAGCGCCTGGACCGTCCTTTGAGGCCGCCGCCGAGTCACTCTCCGTGGATCGGATGCTCGCGGATATCCGAACCCTCAGCGGACCGTCGTTCAACGGACGGCAAAGCGGCACGAAAGACGATGGACAATCAGCGCAATGGGTCGCACAGGAGTTTCTCTCAGCAGGTTTGCGTCTACCGCACATTCATAACGGTTCGCTGGCAGTTCCGTTCCTGACAGGGAAGGAGGGTGCTTCATCGGGAGCGATGGCGACAGTCGTACCCACCATGACGCTGTCGCCGGATCCAGTATTGAAGATCGGTGGGACAACGGACTTGACCGCCCAACGAATCGAGACCGATTACTTCCCCATTTTCGATTCCCCGTCCGCCGACATCCAAGCCCGGATCGTGTTTGTCGGCTACGGCATCATCGATCCTTCCCAGGACGTCGACGACTATGCCGGTGTCGACGTGAACAACTGCGTCGTGTTGTTTCTGCGAGGCAAACCGGAACATTATCCACGACCTGTCAGCCACGCCGACAAGGTTCGGTTTGCCCGAGAACGGGGAGCGATCGCCTATCTGACCGCAACGGGCCCCATCCTCAACCGCTATGAAATTCTCCGCGGGGTCACCGGTCGTCCCAGTGCCTTCTACGGGCAACTGTCTTCGGACCACGCCATCCCCGGTGCCTGGATCAGCACAGCCTTGGCTGAGCGAATTCTGATAGACGAACATGCACCAGCCGATCGTCTTCGCGTGCTTCAAGAACGCCTGAACCGGACACCCACATCACAAGCTGTACCGACCTACCATGTTGCCTCGCTTCAGTGGAAGACGACGGTCGAGGAGGGAATCTTGATCAATGTGATCGGCATGATTCCAGGGACCGGAACCGAAACGGTGATCGTCGGAGCCCATCGGGACCACTTCGGCCGTCCTGGGGGAATTTTATTCCCGGGGGCCGATGACAATGCCTCAGGGACGGCCGTTATCGTGGAAGTTGCACGCGCGCTTACAACAGTTGCGGCGCGCCCCTCCCGAACCATCCTCTTTGTTTCGTTCAGCGGCGAAGAGCTCGACCTGCTCGGCTCACGGCTCTATACGTCCCGACCCATCATTCCCCTCAACTCAACCAAGGCCATGATCAACATCGACCATGCCGGAGTAGGAAATGGGCGGCTGATGATCGGCGTGACTGGACTGGAAAAAGAAACTCTCTTGGCGGCCGGGAAGGCCGCCGGCATTCAGGACAAACTGGATCTCTATGGGTACTTCCCTGGGGGTGATCACGTCCCGTTCAAGGAAGCCGATGTGCCGACGGTCACCGTGGTCAGCGGCGGTGTGCATCCTCACTTTCATCAACCGACCGATACCGCCGACACCGTCGATCCAGACATCTTGAAAACGGTCGCGCGGTATGTGCTGGCTGTGACGTGGCAACTTGCGTATGAGCCGTGAAGCAACGCGAGTGAACAGGCACGATTCGAGCGGTTATCCGTCATGCGGCAACGAGGAGGAGAGCGTCTAGGGGATCTCATCGATGATGCCCGACTCGATCGGAGGCAATGGAGCTGTTTCGCGTGGCGGGCCTGGAAGAACGGTCGGACTTCCTATCTGATTCGCACCTTGGATAAGACCGATGGACAGTTGTGGCCCGAAGGTCATCACCGCTCCACTCCATGCCTGACCCGTGGTTGGATTGCGAAAGTTATAAGACTGAAAGTTAGGGGCTGGGGTGTAGAGAAACCCTTGGGTTCCCTGATTATCGATGTACAGACTGCCGCCGCCGAACTTAAACAGCGGAGAGACTCCTCCACCAAACGACCGGACGCTTGATGCACCCGCAGTACTCTGCCCCAGGGCAGTCCCATCGGCATAGAGAGCTACAATCACCAACACGCCCAACAAGCCACCTAATACTTCCACGCGTCGCATGCCGTTACTTCCTTGCTGGATGGGACGAGCATAAATGTTCATGACAGAGGGCACAGGACTCATTATAGTATGCTCCTGTTCTGATCGTCGATCAAGGAGGCATGTATGAACACATCTCCACCTCGCCACACGCTTGTGAACCTCGCGATCGCTGGCTTGTGTTGGATATTGTCGCCATCTCAAAGCTGGAGCCTCGATGTAACCCAACCGATTCCTGCTGAGCGACGTGAAACTGTCTCCCTGGCCGACGCAGCGATTCGCGCACTGCAACACAATCTCGATATTAGTATCAGCCGCCACAACAAAGAAAGCCGGTTGGCCGATATCATTGTCGAACAATCCAAGTTCGACCCCAACCTGAGCATCAACGGTCAATATAACCGAACGGTAAATCCGCTCAATCGACCCGTGTTCGGCGGAACCGGAGTCAACCTTAATCAGATCAGAATTTTTGATCAGCGTAGCCATTCGGTAACCGTCGATGCTTCGACCAACCTCATCACCGGCGGGAATGTCGACGTGAACTACAGCCCGGCTCGAAACAGCGTGAATCAAGATGTCGCCACGGGATTCTTGTTCAACCCCTCGTGGACGGGCGGCCTGGCCTTCACCTTCACTCAGCCGTTACTCAGAAACGCCGGCATCGCGGTCAATAAAACCTTCATTAAAATCGCCCAGAACAATGCATTCGTCGAAGAGCATGTCTTTCGAGACCGTGTGATGACGGTCATCACCACAGTCGAGCAAACCTACTGGGAATTGGTGTTTGCGAACGAAAACCTAAAGGTCGCCCAAGCCGCCTTGAAAGCCGCGGAAGAACTCTTGGCATCGAACCGCGCCAAGACCAAAGCCGGTGTGATGTCGATCGTCGATGTTCTCCAAGCCGAGGCGGCCGTCGCGTCGCGGGTGGAACAGGTATTGGTGGCGGAGAAATCCATTCGCGATCAAGAGGACCAACTGCGTCGTCTTTTGAATCCCGGCGAAGAGGAACTGCGGCAAGACGTCCGCCTGACGCCGACAGATGCCCCCGTCACGTTTCTTGAACCTCTCAGCCTCCAGGAAGCGATCGACACCGCGATCGAACAGCGGCCGGAGGTCGCTCAGGCAAAGAAAAACATCGAGTCGGGCGAACTCAATAAACAATTCGCCCGCAACCAATTACTCCCGACCCTTTCGTTCCAAGGCACCATGGGATTAGCCGGACTCGGCGGAGACTATGGAGAGTCCTTTACCAGGAACTTCAGCGGCGACTTCTACAACTATGGAGCGGGACTGGTGCTCAGCTATCCGCTCGGCAACCGTTCCGCCATCAGCACGTACAACAAACGGCAGCTGGAAGCCAAAAACGCCGAGGTGGCGCTGGCCAGTGTTCGGCAGCAAATCATCGTCGGCATTCGTGAAGCGGTGCGTCGAGTCCAAACCGATTTCAAGCGGATCGAGACCACGCGTTCGGCCCGCATCATGGCCGAGAAACAACTCCAGGCCGAGCAGGAACGGTTGAAGGTCGGACTCAGCACGACCCGCTTCGTGCTGGATTTCCAGCGTGATCTGGCGACGGCACAGGGTAACGAGTTGCGCGCCATCGTCGATTACAACAAATCGCTGTCCAACCTCTCCCGCCACAAGGCGACGACGTTGGACCGGTATCACCTCGAACTCTCGTAGCGCCCTCATGACACCCGAGCCAGATCGGCTCGTTCGAAGTTCTCTTTCCACTATGGGAGCAGCGCTGCCGTTGCTCCCCGTCGGAGCCACGATCGGCTATTACTGGCTTCCTCACTCTCTTGGAGAAAAGTTACTCGTTCAATTCCTCCCGCAACTTCTCGCCTATGTGGCCATGGGTCTCTGGGTCTCGCGCACGTCTGCGGTTCCGATCAAGCTGGGGTTGGAAAGAGCGAAGGCCGGAAACGGGCTGAAATGGGGGATAGTCACTGGATTGTTACTCGGAAGCGTGAATACCTTCGTGATTCTTTCGGTCTATCCGGCCCTCGGGTACGACATCACCTTCTTGAAGCAGACCCTCCATGGTCGCCTTCCAGTCCTCCTTATGGTCCCGTGGCTCATCTGCGGAATCGCGTTGTTCGTGGAGCTGAACTTTCGCGGCTTCCTCTTGGGGCGGCTTGCCGAACTTGAATCGCGCTGGCGGGGCACCGAGTCGAGTCGAGGTCGGACCCCCTTTGCCCTCATTGCAAGCACACTGACGTTTGCATTCGACCCATTCATGGTGAATACGTTTCAGCATCTCCACTGGATCGCCCTCTGGGATGGGTTGGTCTGGGGAAGCATCTGGCTCCAAACCCGAAACCTCTGGACTACGATTGTCGCTCACGCCGTCGAAGTCATGGTGATGTACAGTGTGGTCAGAGCGGCGATAGGATGAGAAGCTGACAATCTGCTGATTGGCATCCCATTTGCCAGATCAACAGATCATAAGTGATTACGCCATGAACCCCTCCTTCTCCAGTTACTTGGTCAACGATGTCTTCGGCGATCCGGGCCTGTACGTGGACATCCGCTGGTCCAAGCGAGCGTTGCTGTTTGATCTCGGCCACAACGTTGGATTGGGACCGACCAAATTGCTCCGGGCCGGTGAGATTTTCATCTCGCATACCCACATGGATCACTTCATTGGATTTGATACGGTCCTCCGCGTCGCGCTCGGACGAGGCAAGACGCTCAAGCTCGTCGGGCCGCCGGGTCTGATCGACAATGTCGAGGGGAAATTGCGTGGCTATACCTGGAATCTCGTGGACGGCTATCCCCTCACGATCGAGGTTCGGGAATTTCATGAACACGAAATTCACCGAACCGTGTTTGGGGCGAGCGACGGGTTTCATGCAGGAGAACGACGCACCGCTCCCGCACCACGCTGCGACGGTCCGCTCTTCACCGTGTTGGAAGATCCGATGTTGACGGTCAAGGCCGCGGTCTTGAATCATCGGATTCCCTCCTTCGCCTATTCACTGGAAGAGCACTTTCACATCAACGTCAACAAACAGAAATTACATGAGGCAGGGCTGAGGGTCGGCGCGTGGCTCAAGGACGTGAAGCACCATATCTGGCAAGGCAAGCCGGATGATTTCCGCTTCACCGTGGCCCTCTACGATGAGCATCGGCGGGAAGACCGTGAATTCGTACTGGGTGAAATCAAAGAACGATTTCTGACGATTTCACGCGGGCAAAAGATCGCGTACGTCGTCGATGCACGGTACGACGAGGAAAACGAAGCCAAGATCGTCTCGCTCGCCCAAGGTGCCGACATCTTCTACTGCGAGTCGCCTTATCTGGATTGTGATGCAGAAAAAGCGTACGACCGATATCATTTGACGGCCAGGCAAGCCGGGCTCATGGCGAGGAAAGCCCGCGTGCGTGACCTGGTGGTGTTTCACTTTTCCCCGCGTTATACCGGCCAAGGAGAAGCATTGGAGCGGGAAGCGCTGGAGGCGTTTAGCGGAAATGAAGACGGAGGTTACAGGTGAGCGATCTCGGCAAATATGCGCTTTACTTTTTATTGGGCGGTTCGATCGTGAGCTTCTCCACCTATCTCGGCTCGCAAGGCAAATCGTTCCTCGCCGCCATGGCCAGCACTTTTCCCGCCATCACCGGCGTCACATTTGTCCTGCTCTATGCCAGCGGTGGAGGGGCGACCACGGTCGACTACGCCAAGAATCTGCTCTGGTTTGTCCCACCTTGGACTGTCTACGTCCTCGCCATGATCATGGGCATCCCCCGCCTCGGTTTTTGGCCCGCGATGGTCGGATCGCTCGTTCTCTATATGGGATGTATCGGGCTCGTGAAGATGATGCTGCGATAGGGTACCCACACCCCATGATGTGGTTCATGAGTCGTTCGTCTTGAGCTCGTCGAATGCTTATTAACCAACGAGGCTCGACTCTTGCGGCTCGGCGCGATCACCACAGACTTCCACAGCCAGTCGGGAGCAGTCGAACGGCTCACGGCAAACGAACTCATATGGTACCAGTCTAGACTTGCCTAGCGTTCTCTGCCGAACTGCACCTGACTGATCTCTTCTAGGGTCGATACCATGTGATCAAGAGCCGCAGAGACGGACCGGCTGGCGATGTGGGAAGGACCGTCGGTCCCGGCCCAGATGTCTGGAGGATCAGCCATTTCTCGTATGTTTTGGCAGAACTGACCGATCGTCTGCTTCCAGTGGAGCGGCCCACTATCTCTCTTAACGTACTGGACTTGGTCTTGTGAAAAGGGCCGATCGAATTGCCCCGCACGCAGCTGCCACATCGCTTCCATCGCTTGCTGCCGCTCAGGACCGATGTCCAGCCCGCAGGCTCGTTCGTTAAGCGCCGCGCACAGTCCCCCGACTATGTGATCGACATGCATCTCTGGAAATACGTCCACGCAAGCCTGCATCAGCAGATACTTGTGAAAGAGAAACACCTCGGCGGCGATGCGTGACTCTTCTGCAGTGGCATCGTAGGCCTGAGCGAGTTCTCGAAAGGCCCTCGCCGAGGGTCCGCACAGGGCGGAGCCGAGAAGCGGCATGATACGACGGCCCAATCCCAAGTACTCCTCATTAGTAAGCAGTGCCATGCAAGCCGCTTATTCGACCACAACCGCCGTGCCGCTCGCACTGACCATCAACATGCTGCTGTTCGTCCCGATGGTTTCATAGTCGATGTCGATCCCGATGATCGCATTGGCCCCCAAGTGCTTGGCCTGCTCACGCATTTCCTCGAGGGCGATATCCTTGGCCTTTCGAAGTTCTTTTTCATACGCGGCCGACCGCCCCCCGACGATATCCCTGATCGAGGCGAAAAAATCACGAAAGATGTTCGCGCCGAGGATCGCATCCCCGGACACCAAGCCCAAGTATTTCACGGCCTTCTTGCCCTCGATATTGTTGGTCGTCGACAGAATCATGTGTCCTCCTGGTTAAGTGCCCCATCCTCTCACCTCTGGTGAACCATCGCCAAGCCTTTTGCTGAATACAACTACACAATCGATCGCTAACGCCATAACCTGTGCTAGCGGAAGGGCGCAGGCCTCGACAAGCTCAGAATGAACCGTTGGGGACGCTGCTCCATCGTTGAACCAGCCATCAACTGTTGCTACCATGATCGGTCACTCTGATGCAGGAGCGATCACCGTGCCCAACCCTCTGCCCCCCAATCCCACGACCAATCACCTCATCATCGAAGGGGCGCGGCAGAACAATCTCAAGAACATCTCGCTGCAGATTCCTCACAATCAGGTGACGGCCATTACCGGTGTGTCGGGATCCGGCAAATCCTCGCTTGCGTTCGACACGATCTTTGCGGAAGGCCAATGGCGCTATGTCGAGTCGCTCTCGACCTACGCCCGCATGTTTCTCGACAAGGTGGCTCGTCCGGATGTAGATCGCCTGATCAATGTGCGGCCGGCCATTGCGATCGAACAGAAGAATCAGGTCCGATCGGCCCGCTCGACGGTCGGCACGACGACGGAAATTTCTGACCTGCTACGTCTGCTCTTCGCCAAGATCGGCAAACCCACCTGTCCCGATTGCAAGCAGGAAGCCCGTTCATTTCAGCCCGACACAGTCGCGGACGATCTACTCGAGCGATGGCCCGATGCCAGGGCGATGGTGCTGTCTCCGATCGCGACGCCATCGCGCAAAGAAGAAGCTGCCATGGTTGAATCACTGCTGCCCCGCGGCTTTACCAGGATCAAAGCAGGCGATGACATCATCGATTTGCACGATGTCGAAGCGCCATCACTCCATAGGTCCTCCCCCCTCTTCATCGTCCTTGATCGCCTGGTAATCCGGCAAGACAACCGCGCGCGGCTCGTCGAAGCCATCGAAACGGCCTTTCGTGAAGGAGAGGGTCGCTGCTCCATCGAGCTCATCGGTCATGGGCTTCAGTCGTACAGTACGAACTTTCTCTGCCAACGGTGCGGACGCACGTTCGAGCCCTTGCGGCCGATTCTTTTTTCGTTCAATCATCCGCTCGGCGCCTGCCCGGAATGCAAAGGGTTCGGCAATGTGTTGCGATACGATCCGGAGCTGGTGATCCCCGACCCTTCGAAGTCCTTGGCCCAAGGAGCCGTCGAACCCTGGAGTAAACCGAGCTCCGCCTGGTGGCAGAAGCAGATGTTGACGGCGATGAAACGGCGCGGAATCGACGTCGACGTTCCGTTTACATCGCTGCCGGCGGACCAGCAGCGCTTGCTCTGGGAAGGCGACAAATTCTTCGACGGGATCAACGATTTCTTCGAGTACCTCGAAGGCAAGCGGTACAAGCTCCACGTCCGTGTCTTCCTCAGCCGCTACCGCACGCCTTTTGATTGCCCCGGTTGCCATGGCAGCCGACTGAAACCGGATGCGCTCTTTGTCAAGATCGCTGGATGCGATATCCATCAGACGACGGAGCAAACGGTCGAGAGCCTTGTGAATTGGATGAACCGCCTGCCTCTGCGACAATCCGACCGGGAAATCGCAGCCGATATCCTTCGACAGCTCACAGCAAAACTGAGCTTTCTTCAACGGGTCGGCCTAGGGTACCTGACGCTCAATCGGCAAACGAAGACCCTCTCCGGCGGCGAGGCCCAGCGGGTGGCGCTCGCCAATCAGCTAGGATCTCGGCTCGTCGGCACCCTGTACGTCCTCGACGAACCGACGATCGGCCTTCATCCCAGGGATACGGATCTCTTGGCCGGCATCCTCCGTGATCTGGCCCACACTGGCAACACGGTCATCGTCGTCGAGCATGATCACCGCATGATCGAGTCGGCCGACTATCTTGTCGAACTCGGTCCTCACTCCGGCGAAAAAGGAGGCGAGATCGTGTGTGCCGCGCCGACGCGGAAATTCATCCAGGACCGCCGGGCGACCACCGCCCGATACCTGCGCGGCGAAGACCACATTCCCCTGCCGAGCAAGCGGCGCTCCGGCAACGGCAAGATGCTGGTGATCGCCGGGGCGGCGGAGCACAACTTGAAAGATCTGTTCGTCCGCATTCCCCTCGGCATGCTCGTCTGTGTGACCGGCGTCTCCGGTTCAGGCAAGAGCACCTTGGTGGAAGATACGCTCTACCGATCCGTCGCCCGGGCCTTCCGTGTGGAATCCCTTCCCATGGGGCGGTTTAAGGCGATCAAAGGGATCGAGCATCTCACAGGTGTTCGGTTGATCGACCAACAACCGATTGGGCGCACCCCGCGATCCAACCCGATTACGTACCTGAAAGCGTTCGATGATATCCGTCGGCTCTTCGCGTCGGAACGGGACGCGCTCCGACAGGGATTCCCCCCCGGCCACTTTTCGTTCAATGCCGTCGGCGGCCGTTGCGAGCGTTGCGAAGGCAGCGGCGTTGAAAAGCTGGAAATGTATTTTTTTGAAGACATCTATGCACCCTGCGAGGTCTGCGAAGGCAACCGTTTCAAACCCGACGTGTTGAAGATTCGTTACCGCGGCAAGAATATCTCTGACGTCCTTACTATGACGGTGGAGGAAGCCTTCTCCTTCTTCGCCGGGACACCCAAGCTGCAGGACAAACTGCATCTCCTTGCCTCCATCGGGCTTGGGTACCTCCGTCTGGGCCAGTCAGCCACCACACTGTCCGGCGGCGAGGCCCAGCGTCTCAAGATCGCCGCTGAATTGAAGGACGCTTCCGCTAGGGATATGCTCTATATCATGGATGAGCCGACCACCGGCCTGCATTTTGACGACATCAAGAAACTCCTCGCCGTCCTGCACCAACTCGTCAATGCCGGCAACACGCTGGTCGTCGTCGAGCACAACTTGGATGTCATCAAGTCCGCCGACTGGATCATCGACCTCGGCCCGGAAGGGGGGGCTGCCGGAGGATACATTATGGCCGAAGGCCGACCGGAACAGGTCGCCAAAGTTCAGGCGTCACATACCGGAAAGTTCCTCGCAGAGACCTTAGAGAAATAGCAGCAACCAACTCGTCCAGATCAATAATGACTGCCGTTTTGTTTCGAAACACTCGACTGGGCAATGAGCATTACTCAATGCCTGATACTGATCGGTGGCCATGTGCCACGTCATTAGCCGTCACTGGCAGATGCCCTCTCAATATTACTTGTGCGGTTTAGCCCCCATCCCTAACTGTTGCTTCCGCTCTCGCGTTGTTCCGTCTCCCACTCCCAATCACAGAAAATGTGCGTTCCCTTTTCGATGTTTGAGATGGACTTGGTGGTCAGAATTCCATCCTGGTACGAGAACTCGACTGGCTCTTTGGGACCGTCTTTTGACCGCTTGAGGGAGACGGCCGGCGTTCCTCTGATGCGAAAGGGAGTCTCCCGTTTCTGGGTGGCCACATGGGAGAAATCGAAGATTACGACCGCTTCATCTGCTGGATACTCGAAGTGCACGCCTCCATCGCTCTCGTATTTGTGACCTGATGGATTGAACTGAAAGCCATTGTAATAGTGGTAGGCGACCGTCAGATAGTCTCGTTTAGAAATGTCGAGCGTATAACTCAGATGTTTGAACCCCGACTGCTCGTAGTGATGGAGATCGAACTCGGCGGATGGGGGGACAATCGGCGTTACATTGACAATGCCGGACGAATGGCCTTCAAGGGGGACCCTGTTCGCATGTGATCCTTTTAGGTAAAAGGTCTTCAGATAGAGCGCTTCGTCGTACAGCGGGATTTCTTGTTCGATTGCATGGCCGGCAAGGCGAAGCTTTTTCATGTACAAGGGTTTTTCGCCCTGCTCCCGGTCTCGAAAGACAAGAATTTTGGCGTAGATGACTGCTCGGTGAATCGCAATCGGATGGCTCGAATTGGGTGAGTTCTCTTTCTTAGTAACCCATTCGCCGAACCAATTGGCACCGATCAGACCTGCAAAGATAGTTGCAAGAGAAGTCCAAACAATTTCCGCGAATTTGGACTGTATCAGGCTGCCTTGTTGTGCACCTGCCGCAGGTTGGGCCTCATTGTCCTGAGACAGGTGCTCTTCGGAGTTTTGGACCGAACCTTGGATCGTGGTGCTCATGATAGAAGCTCTCGGTCGAGACGTGATTTCGAGATGTCCGGGACTACCTCATGCTGATGAAGGAAGCAGGATGCTTGCCAAACTCATGGAGAATTGCAATCGCAACGTGGTCGGTAAGGAGAAGCTGGATATTTTTGTACTTTAAGAGTGATGCGTCCTACCGAGTAACGCTATAAGCACTACCCCGACCGCGCTCGTCACAGATGCGTGTATCAACAAAGATTCATGAGATGTATCTCTTCCGATCCGAATGAAGTTATGAAATGCTCATGCCCTGGCAAACGAAGTAGCGTCAGGCAACGCTCCCAAGTGTTGTGAATAGCAGGGGGCTTTAACGTATGCTATTCGGCGGTAAGGCGCTGGCTTAGGGAGGAGAAACCTATGGAAGATCGCAAGCGCTAACTCTGTACCTGAGAGACTATCACTGCGGGTGTTTCGGATTGTTATGCCTATAGTTCAGCCGTCAGCTTCATCTGCAGATACGTCTTTCTGGCAGAATCATGAGAAGACTCGGATCGACCCGCCAAAGGGCCACGCGACTAGAGTGTGGTCCAAGGACTCACGAATGAGCTGCATGGGATGCGCGTCCTGGACCCGTGTCTCAGGCGAAAGATCGCTGAAGAACCCTTGTTGAGTAGCATCGACATGAGATGTATCATGAAAGAAATGAAGATCGGCGATACAAGAGACTGAAGGCTCTGCAGAAGCCCAGGACGATGGCGTTCGAGATAAAAGTGGCTGAGGCGAGCTTCTTCCCGCACTGGTTGCCGACCTCTTTGTCTTGCCGGATGCAAAGCGGTCCGGCCGGGAAACGCCGGCCGGACCTTGACTAACACGAGCTAGTCGTCACCTTCCAGTTTACTGACGTCCTCTGATTCAATCTCGTTGGAACCAGATAGATCGAGCGCATAGTTCACGAGATCGCTGGCTGTGAAACGTCCGTTTTTGCCCAACGTCGGAATCCATTCCGGATCTTGCCAGAGATAGGACGCCTTGTCGGCTAACAAGCACGCGATAAACGTGCGTGCGACAATGGCTGCACCCGCTCCGGCCAGACGACGCCCTTTGGCTCTGACCTCGCCTTCGCGCAAGACATAGAACCACAAGGGTGCCGGACCCGAGCCGACTTTGGTTCCATTCGTGGTCCAAATTTCATTTTCGCTCAGCCGCTTCGGAATACAGAGACGTCGAGCGACATGCTGCCCGGCCGGAAGTCGCATATCGATACCACGCTGAAGATTCCGCGTCGCCAGCGAGCGGAATTTGTCCGGTGTTCCTGGCGGTACCACGCCGTCCGGCAGCCGAAGCATGACACGGGACAGTTTAGTATCCACAAGCTTGCTTGGCTGTGCAGATGGACCGAAGAAGGTATTCCACTCGATTCTGAGCTCAGGTGGGATCGGACGGAAACCTCGGAGATCTCCCACCGAGTTGGGAATCGATGGGTCGTCCGGGAACAACGCCGCAGCCCGAATACCACCGGTCCGTCCGAGCAAGTAACCGGGACGCGTTTGGCTGTGGCCGAACCGATAGGCGGCCACGCTGAACTCGACCGGCATGAAGGCGTGGTCTTTGAACTCAAACGACGGATAGGCAACCGTGTTGGGCACCAACTTGCTGCCGCAAATGCGTGGCAGGAATTCGTTCACGACGAGCCACTGGTAATGCCATCGAACGAGTTTCTGTGCCGCCTCGAACCGCTCCCGGCCAACCGGCATGCCGGCAAATTCTTTTTCGAAGACTTGGTTGTGGAACTTAAGCCAAATCAGGTGCAGCTGCGCGATGATCGCATTTTCATCGTTCCGAGGATCGCCGATCAGTGCGGTACCCTGGGAATTGCGAGGCAGATCGTTCCCGTCCGGCGAAAGGAGCAATCGGAACGGCTTGTCGCGGTCGTAGAGGTGTGGTTGCACCGCCGGACCCAACCCATACACTGAGTCGAGCTCGAGTGCTGGGGTGCGGAAGTTGATGGTCGCGGTGACATCAACCTGCTGCTCGAGCTGAGACGTGGTATCAAGGGTCAGGTCATGATCGATAAACTGACCCAGAAAGGTGTATCCCGCCTTAATCCGTAGGTTATTCTGGCTGGTATCGCCGGGGCCAGGATTACCACCATCCATCGCGCCATCGACCTTTCCCAGCTCGACCGGACCCGGATCGAAAGCCGTCAGTGAGCGAAGCTCAGGAAACATGCGGCCGAACCGACCCGGTTGATTGAAACGCCCTAAAGGGACGTTAAGCCCCCGGTCATCAAAGCCATGTAAGCACTGCATAGCGACCCTCCTTATGGTGAAAATAATAGTGATGTGAGTGAATACGACTTCGTTGAGTCGTTCGAGCGAGCTCTCATCTCCTCCGGTTCACGCGTCGCAATTCAGGGCAGCCTCGTCGAGTGAACCGGTAAAGAAAGGATGTGACTCAACTCGTGTGCATCTTTCCATCCGACAGCAAGCGAGATGCCATTGCAGAGGAATGCTCACCGACCATCTATACAAGCGGTCTGATCTCTTTACTTTCAGCCGTATACGGTTTTAAGAACGGCCACCCCGTGTGATGCGTACCGTTCCAATCACATACACATGTATCAAATCAGATTCAGGCGGTGTATCGAATCGGATGACCAGAACACATTGTTGTCTATGGTTCAAAACAGAATAACGGGAATTGCGGCACCTTACCTTGGCGCCTACACCGCGCTTCTACTTGTAAATATACCAGTATAGTTACCAGTGAAGACTCAGTACTGGCCCTACAGAGAGATCCAGCAAGATACTGGTGCTGTGAGAAGCGACGATGTGGATCTCGGTCATCGACTCGGATGGATAAGAGCCGACCGTGGATAGTGAAGCCCTCGCTCCGTGACGCTGGCAACTACTCGTGCGGTTTGTTGACCTGTGGCGCCGGCTCTTCGCTGGCCAGCTTCTTATGCAGATACTTCTTACTCGCCATCGTGATGAGGAAGGCCAGCCCGATGGCGATCGGAACGAAAACCGCTGAGGCGAGGTTCGCGTTGCCGAGCCAGCCCACTTCGGATAATCCTTTGAAGATATACCCCGCCAGGCCGGCCAGATAATACGCGATCACGATCACCGACAAGCCTTCGACCGTGTGTTGCAGAATCACTTGGCTCTTGGTCGTTTTGTCCACGCTTTGAAGCAGGGCGAGGTTTTGCGATTCCAGGATCAAGTCGATGCGGGCCCGAATGATCGCGATGATGCCCTCGAATCCGCCTCGGAGCGTATCGATACGGCGTAAGAGCTGTTGATACCCTTCCGCGACTCCCGTAATCCCACCCAGGACATAGTCGGAAATCGGACGGTACGAGTCCATCGCATGCTCGGCGATGGACCCCAACGTCGTGTGCACTATCTTGTCGTAGGGGAGCGACGCGGACAGCTCGAAGTGAAGTTTCCCCGCCATGCGGTTGGTCTTCAGCAAATCCTGCGTCAGCGTATTCAGCCAGCGCTGCAAGGTCTGGGAGTCGGCGTGTCCAATGTGCTGAGTAATGATCTCCCGTTGTTTCAGATGAACCTGCTCGAACTTATAGACTTGATCGATGGCGGCAGAGAACAGCGGCTTTTGCATCAATAACAAATGATAATAAGTCTCGATCCGCACAATGGCATCCACAATGTCTTTCAGGCGTGAGGAATCGCCTTGGGACGGTCCGATACTGACCCAGTACCGTTCTCGTCCCTGCGTATCCGGTGTAAAACTCGTCACGACGCATGTTTGCTCGTTGAAGACTCGGCTGCCGTATAAAACGGGCCCGGGCATCAGTTCGCGTAGGTCGCTCCGCGACGGCAACAAACCCGTCACGAGTAGAATGTCCAAGCGGCACACCACCGACCCAAGCGGCTCCAGGGGAAACGTGTAATCCGGAAACGCCAGCGCGCCGAAGGTCACCGCCCCTGTCACCGGCGAAGGCACGTGCCAGAGTTGATAATTGTAGTATTCCGTATGTGCTTGCCAGATAAGGATGAGCCGATCGCCGTTTTCCGATTCCTTCACCCCGTAGCCGAAATTATCCCGAAGCTCGATCGTCTCGGCCGGAACCTTGAAATATCCCAAGAGCGACTGGAATTCCGATCGACTGGCCGGACGTTGCGTCGGCGGGTCAGACATGCGGAATGCTTCATAATGCACGTGAGCCGGTGCACGGAGCCATCTCCCGATCGGCTGGTGAGGGCGTTCATGCAACTTTCTCAAGAACGCTTCGGTTGCCGCCTGAGATCCCTCCGGCTGACCCATGTCCTTCCCTCCCTGTGCTGCATCATTGTCGGCCCGAATCCGCCGTCTTCTCGACCTTCGCACCTGCCATCTGGGTAAAAGGGCAGCAGGATCTTCGGAAACCCTCATGGACGACACTGCGATGAACAGCCGTGCCCGAGTGACGGCACCATGACCCTAGCATCCGGCACGGGAAGCTTCAACGATGATATGGCGGACGCTGATACCGGAACGGCTCAAGGCGCTCAGTTGCAGGAAGGATCGAATGGCATCTCGGCATAGGCTTGATAGTCATCTCCAAGGGTGCGGACGATATCTCCCCAGACTCGCGTCGGCTCTTTTTCAAACACCGCGTGAGGGTCCGCCGGCAACAAGATCCATGACCCGGTCTTCATTTCTTGTTCAAGCTGGCCCGGCCCCCATCCCGAATATCCTAAATAGGCGCGGAAAGATTCCGTCGTCCCGGCCCCGGTGAGAATGCGCTCGACCATGCCGAGGTCTCCGCCAAGACAGACGCCGTCGAATACGTGGTGCGAGTTGTCCGGAAATTGATCGCCTCGATAGAGCAGCATGACTTGATTCGTCTGCACGGGCCCTCCGGCATAGAGCACATGGCCTGATCCCTCGATCACTGGAATCTGCGGCAAGGCTTCGGAAATGGACATGGCCGTGGGGCGATTCACGATGACACCCAGAGCACCTTCCGGCCCATGTTCGCACAGCAGGACGACGGTCTGGCGGAAATTCGGATCTCGTAGGCTGGGGGTCGCAATCAGAAAAATGCCTTTGCGCAGTTCGGTACCCATGAAAGAAATCCTACCCTGCCCACGCAACTTGCGCAAGCGCGCCGCTTCTCCCGGCAAGACATCAGACGTAAGGGTTACATCTTGTACAACGACGTGCGGCGGTCGCGAAGCAGATCGTTGTAGCGATTCAAGCTTTTGTCGCGGGCTTGCGCAGGCTCGATCTCAACGATGGTCAGTTCTTCTTGGTCACGAGACGCACGATGCTGAATGATTCCCTTGGGCGTGACCACTTCGCTCTGGCCGATGTAAGTCAGCCGCTCTTTCCCCCCCCGCGCTTCGCTGCCGATACGATTGCACGTGACGGCAAAGACGCGATTCTCAAGGCATCGAACCGGCATGGAATCGGGGCAGTTCGGCAAGACCAGATTGGAAGGATGACAGATGATGTCCGCCCCTTGCACCGCCAACGTCCGCGCAGCCTCCGGATAGTACCAATCGAAACAGATCATGACACCGATCCTCGCGAGCCCGATGTCCCAGACGAGAAATCCCGAGTCGCCCGGAGCAAAGAATTGCGTCTCTTCGTAAAAGAGATGCGTCTTCCGATAGCACCCGAGAAAGCCGGAGGGTCCCACGACGACGGCGGAGTTGTAGCAACAGAGAGCGGATCGCTCAGGAAGTCCGGCCACGAGATGCATCTTGCGGCGTCTTGCGATGTCGGCGAGACGGCGCACCGTCGGGCCGTCGGGAACCGGCTCAGCGAGCCTCCGAGCTTCCTCCCCTGAAAGAAATTGATACCCAGACGCGAACAATTCCGGCAGCACGATGAGATCGGCCTCCGCCTGTTCCAACCTGGCCGTCACGACATCGAGATTCTGAGCCACCTCACCGAACTGTGGGTTGAACTGATAAAACCCGACTCGCACGACACACTCCCGCGTTATACACAAAGCGGGCAGAGACTATAGTCTCTGCCCGCTTCAACAAAGGCACCGTAGCAGCAACCGTAGCTGGTCGATAACTTACTTCACTTCGGCCAGATGCGTCGCCGCCCCGTCGGCATGTTCGGTACAGGCATCGGCATGTCCGGCCTTGCCATGCTTCACGGCTTCCGTTAAGTGCTTCACCCCTTCGGCCAAGTGCGGATTCTTCATTCCTGCCGCTTGCGCATGTTTGAGCGCCTCACTCGCGTGTTCCACGCATGCATCCGCATGTCCTTCTTTCCCATGTGACGCGGCACCTTTTGCATGTTCCACCGCTTCGGCCACATGCTTGTCGGCGGCAAGCGCCAAACCGCTCAGCACCGGAGCCCCCACCAACGTGCCGATCCCGAGAGCCAACATCGCACTACGAAGGATTCTTCTCATCATGGCTGCCTCCTTGATGGTTGAAGTCTTGCCGCTCACGTGGTCCAATTTCGTGAATTCACCTTACACAGCGCTCCTCAGGGTGTCAAGAAGGCTTGGACGCATGATGAAACCCCAGTATTTTTTGGAGCGCATCAAAATCTTTTTCCACCGGACAGGCAAAGTCCCGACTCCACTCCCACCATGATCCAGGGTAGTTGCTGATGTTCGGATATCCCAACAGCTTGAGGATGAAATAGAGCCAGGCCGATCGTACACCGCCGGTACAGTAACAAATCACGTCTTGCTCAGGCCGAACTCCCTTTGCCTCCAACATCTCCTTGATCACGGATGGGTCTTTGATGGTGGCATCCTGATTCAAGAAGCCATTCCACGCCACATGGATGGCGGAGGGGATGTGGCCTGGACGAGGGATCCCGGATACCTCTTTCCCTAGATATTCTTCCACGCTGCGAGCATCCACAATCGCTGTCCGAGGATGCGGCCCTCCGGCGAGAGTCTTCAGGTCTTCTTTTAACGCCATCACCGCCTTGACCGCGTGCGCCTTGAAACTCCCCATCGGAGGGCGGACACGCCCATGCTCGAACGGCCGCTTCTCGGCCGTCCACTTCACCCACCCGCCGTCCAAGATGCGCAGACGTGTGTGGCCCAGGTATTCCAACATCCAAAACATGCGACCTTCATCGCCCCAATTGTCGAAGGGATTGGAGTAGATGACGACGTCGCTGTCAGGAGTCATCCCAAGCCGACTCAGAATACGTTCGATCTGTCCGAGATCGGGATTGAGCAATCCCTTCGCCACCGCATTGGGATCACTATATTCATGCCAGGTCGAATGCACCGCTCCAGGAATATGTCCGCCGAACTCATAGGCCGCCGTGCCGCGAACATCGACGAGGACAAGATCGGGACGACCCAATTGCTGCTGAAGCGTTTCAGTATCGATCAATAACGGATGCTTCATAATGTTATAAATCCGCGGTTAGGATCAGCTCTCCGCCTTGAGTTTGCAATTCGGCGATTCCGGCCGAGAACTGACAGCCGATACCTGATGGCTCTTGCCATCCAATGCATTCTTGAGATCGCCGGACAACGGGAATTCTCCCTCGTACACGACATACCGATAGGGGTCATCTCCGGTCAAACCGTATTTCGTCCGCAGCATCTCATGCTGCGCATCGGTCAGGATATGGTACCGTACCAGGGTTCGCAGCTTCAGTCCCTCCCCTTTTTCAGGGATCCGATACGCGAATTGGTATTCGCGGCTCTCCTGAGGAAGCAGGCGATTATCATACAACTCGACGATCGCCGGCTGCCACAGAATCCACCGACCCATCGTCGAGCGTTGCTGTTCCAACACGTTCCCCAGCCGATCTTCCACCAGAAATTCCACCGTAAAGAATCGGTCCGGATCCCCCGTCGGCGTCTTATGCCCGGCTCCCGCGTTCGTGAAGGTGAGCGTAAACTCCACACGATCGCCCGGCTTCGGAGCATCCGTATCGGCTTTTACCCCGACCGCAATCGCCCGCTTGACCATCTCAGGATCATGTCCACCACGCCAGAGATGTTGACGCCCTCGGCGCACCGGCCCACCCATCGCCACCGGCCGATCGATCTCCGGCATGTGACAACTCTGACAGATGAATCCGCGCTCCTGCCAATACTTTCCTTCATATTCGGCATAGGTCCCGCACGGCCCAACATTGTAGAACTGTGCCGGGCCGGATACGACATTATGACAGCGGTAACAGATCTTGGCCGTCCTGAAATTGGGATCAAACTTCGTCGGGTGCGGAGCCACGGAATCTTCGAACGGACCGTAAATCACGCCATCGCGCACATGACAGGCCGCACAGGTCACCGACTCTTTTTGATACTCGGCATCGTAGCGAGGATTCACCTCTTGAACGGCCTTCTCGACCCTCCCACGAGGAATCTCTTTCACCAACGTGGGCTGCTGGTTTTCGAGCGGCGTATGACAATTGAGGCACACCCAGACATTGTTGTCTTTCTTCCAGTATGCCTGAAAGAACGGGTCTTCATAGGCATGGGCATGAATGCTCGTCTTCCATTCCTCGTAAATTTCGCGGTGACATTGGCCGCAGGATTCCGCCTTGAGACTTGCCAGCCCCTGAGGAACCGTCTGGTAGGGAATGGCATGGGCATAATCGGACCGCAAACCGAAGATGACGACCGGTTTGACCTCGGTGTAATAAAGATAGACCAGCCCGACCAGACTTAGCACCCCCAGGCCGATCTTCAGTCCTCGTGTCATGCGTTCAACAGCGCCTTGATATGGGCCTCAACCGAGAGGGAGAGGGCTCTCAAATTGTAGCCTCCTTCCAGGGAAGAAAGAATGCGACCCTTCGCGTGGCGTCGGGCAATACCGGCCACAATTTCCGTCAAATCGGCATAGCCCGCTTCCGTCAAACCCATGCCGGCCAAGGGGTCGTCTTTGTGTGCGTCGAATCCCGCCGAAATGATGACAAACTCCGGTTCAAACAGGTCGGCCGCCGGAACGAGGGATTTGAGAAAGATCGCGTGGTACTCTTCGTCCCCTTCTCCAGGCTCCATCGGGACGTTGATCGTAAACCCCATTCCCTCTTCCGTGCCTCGTTCGCTTCCCCGCCCCGTTCCCGGATAGTGCGGATACTGATGCGTGCTAAAGAAAAGTACGGAGGGATCATCCTCAAAACTGTGCTGAGTCCCATTCCCATGATGAACGTCCCAATCGACGATGAGCACTCTGGAGATCCCGTATTGCTTTTGAACATAACGCGCGGCGATGGCGACGTTATTCAACAGGCAGAAACCCATCGCCCGTCCTGCTTCGGCATGGTGTCCGGGAGGCCGGACGGCGCAAAACACGTGCTCGACTTGCCGTGCCATGATGGCATCGACCGCCGCCAATGCGCCTCCCGCCGCCAAGTACGCGGCGCTCAATGACCCCGGCGACATTGAGGTATCGGGATCGAGCGACACGCGGCCGCTCGTGGGCGCATGCTGATTCAGAGCCGAAACATAGTGAGGTGTATGGACTTGCGTGATCCATTCATCTTCGGCGCGACGGGGCACGATCTTGGTTAACTGAGCCAGCGTGTCGCTCCGTTCCAGTTGTTGCACGATCGCACGCAGCCGGTTGGGAGACTCCGGATGCCCGGGTCCCATGTCATGTTCCAGATAGGCCGGATGATAGACGAGACCGGTTTTACCCATGTTTTACCAATGATAAGTTCTGTGAAGCCTGAACCCCATCTCGTCCGTCACATCGATGAGATGAATAGTTGCGAGTTTCGTGCTTCAAGTGCCTCACATCGATAAATCGACCCAAGAAACTCCAAACTTGGAACTTAGCATCGCGACACAAACGACGAGATACAACACGCTCCGTCAGATTATCACGCTGAAAACGTCGTAGACAATGTATGCCGGCGCTGTTATCGTTCGGTATCAACCGGAGGAGCATCGCATGCCGAATCCAAGAATTGAGCCGCTCAAGAAAGTTCTCGCCATGGATCCGAACGACGATGTCGCGTGGTTTGGGCTGGGGAAAGCCTATATGGACGACGGGAATTTCGAGGAAGCCGCCGAATCGCTACGCCGGTGTGTGACCGTCAAACCAACCTATTCAGCCGCCTATCTCGCACTCGCACAGTCACTCCAGAGGCTGGGTCGCCTCGAGGAATGCCGGACGATCTGCGCCACAGGCATCGACGTCTCGACAAAAAACGGCGATGCGATGGTGACGAAGAATCTCGAGGCTTTAAAGCTTTCCCTCCCGTCGTGACATCCGTTTCCTCGTCCATGTTTCCCTTTCGTCTTCCGCCCTGGGCCATCCGTCTGTTTTACCGCCAGCAACGCACGCTGCTCGCGGCTCCAGATCGCATGCGATTCGTCATTCGGCTGGCTCTGAGAAATGTCACCGCCAAAACCGGAGGGCCCTTCGGCGCAGCCGTGTTCGAGACCTTGACGGGGCGACTCATTGCAGTCGGGGTCAATGTCGTGGAACCTACAAATTGTTCGCTCGCTCATGCTGAAACGGTGGCGCTCGCCCACGCACATCGTGCCCTGAAGCACTTCGATCTTGGCGCGGCCGACCTGCCGAAGCTGGAGTTAGTCACGAGTTGCGAGCCCTGCGCCATGTGTTATGGCGCCATCATGTGGTCGGGTGTTCGCAAAATCGTCTGTGCGGCGCGCGGGTCAGATGCAATGGCGATTGGGTTTGACGAAGCTCCGAAACCTCATAATTGGGTCGCGGAGCTGAAGAAACGGAGGATCACCGTCGCGAGAGATCTTGGTCGAGAGGAGGCCATCGCTGTCTTTCGGCGGTATCGACAAATGAGCGGCCTGATGTATAACGTTCGGAGGTCGGACAGGACCAACTTGATGACGCCCTAAAGAGTCTGTCTGATCGCATCTTCTTGCCGTGCGCTCAACGGTGCGGTTGCACGAGGATTCTGAATCAACATGCACACGCGGGGCTGGGTACGCTCATGTTTGGCCCGCTCGATCAACTCGACATTGGCCAATCTCAAGGCTGATCGGGAGGGAAGCGGCTCGACATCCCGCATTGCAATCATGACGGCGCCGAGGGTAGGAACGCTCGTGAGCAGCACGGTAACCAACCCAGCGAGCACTTTCAGGTCCAGCCAGATCGGGTCGGCACGCCCGTACTTGTCACCTTGAAGATCCGCCCGTGGAACCGAGATGCTGAGGACCACCGGGTCACAATAGCCGGCCACTTGCTTTGCCTTTTGCCGAATGCGCGCGAGAATTCGGTGAATCAGGATCACTCCTCGATCTTCTTCACCGATAATCTCCTCGCTCTCAAGCCCTCGCACGGGCAATCGTTGCCGTTCCGCCGACCCGACCATGGCGGTGACTTCCACAAAGAACCGGTCATAGTCTGTGTAGCATTCGAGATCCGCCGTTCGCGCCTGCGACTCAGGCAACAACCTGACCCGGACGCCGGCATGGATCAATTGGGTGGCCAATTCCAACTCGGCGATTGCCGATTCTCTCACCCCATAGTCCACGTGTGTAAGCCGACGCACGAGCCGGGCAAGGCGTGGATGGCTCGATGCATCGGCACAGTGTAGGTGCAACGTGCTCCAGCGATCATGCAGTTTTTGAGAGAGCCCTTCCGCTTCCCGCTTCCAGGCCGGCATCGAGCCAAGGAGTTCCCCTCGTAGAGTTGGGGCATGTTTGAACGACCTTCGTGGGCGAAAACGTCCCATGGTTCACGCCACCTCCGAATCGCCTTCATCATTCGAGGTCGGTCCGAGAACCTCCCCCTGCCGCTTGGCGAGTTCTTCAGAAGCCTCATCCAACCATCGTCCTGCGCAGCCGAGCACTTCACGAACCAAGGGCTCCGGATACCCCGTTCGTTTGATCGTCCACTGAGAAATATATTCGAGGAGCGTTTCCCGGTCGAAGGATCTTGTCGAATGCACCGCCAAGGTCGACAGCTCTCCTAACCCCGTGTGAAGGATGTCCGAAACGGTGTCCCGGGCATACGACGTGCTTGCGGTCACATATTGGACGACGCGATGGATCTCTTGGTCGTTCATATCGCTGTCCGTTTTGAGGATTTTTACATCTCGGTGGTGGACTGTCAACGCAGCTGCCCATCCATGGCCGCTTCCGACGATTTCTCCACCTTCGGCACGGGCCGGATGATAAGATGCCGGCGCACCGTTTGACGGCTCTTCAACAGCGACGTAAAGGAGATCGGGCATGATCGCGAGACATCCGGTTCGGCGCAAGACTTCCTCTCCGATGGCATCTAATCGGTGGGATCTCACTCACCTCGTCAAAAATCCCACGAAAGACTTAGCGCGGTATTTGGAAGCGCTTGATACACGGGTGGCACAGGTTGAGTCGGCTCGTCCTCAGCTCCAGGCAACCATGGCCGCCTCTGATTTCCTATCGATTCTACGGCGTACCGAAACAATCGCCGAAAGTTGCGCCCGGCTTGGCGCGTTCGCCTACCTCTGGTTTTCGGAAGACACCACGAATACCAACGCGCGATCGTTTAAGTCCCAGGTGGAGGAACGGCTCACCGCCATACAGAATCGCCTGCTTTTTCTCGATCTCTGGTGGCAGGGAGTCGATAAGGACAATGCCGCACGGTTGATGGCCGACGCCGGAGACTTTCGGTACTACCTGGACACCATCAGGCGCTATACCCCGCACACACTGTCGGAACCCGAGGAAAAGATCATCAACGTCAAAAATGTGACGGGACGGAACGCCGTCAATACGCTCTATGATGTCGTAACCAACGGGCTGACGTTCACGATGAAGATCGGCGGGAAGACTCGTACCATGAACCGCGAAGAACTCATGAGTCATGTACGAAACCCAAAAGCCTCCGTCCGCGAAGCGGCCTATAAGGAACTCTACCGCGTCTTCTCAGCCCAACGCGACCTGCTTGGAGAGATGTATCGGACGCTCGTGAACGACTGGAGAGCCGAGAATGTCGGGCTCCGTGGGTACACTTCTCCCATCGCAACCCGTAACCTCGGCAATGATGTGCCGGACCAAGCCGTGGACGCGCTGTTGGCCACCTGCGCCAAGAATGCCCCGGTCTTCCAGACTTACTTCAAATTGAAAGCACGGATCTGCAAGATCTCCCCCATGAATCGGTACCATATCTATGCCCCTCATCGGGCCGACACCAAGAAATACGCATATGCCGATGCCGTCAACATGGTGTTGGCGGCCTATCGCGGCTTTTCTCCCCGGCTGGCAGATTTGGCCGAACTTGTCGTGAAAGAACGACATATCGACGGACCGACTCGTCCCGGCAAACTGGGCGGGGCGTACTGTTACAGCGTGGTCCCCGGCCTGACACCGTACGTCATGTTGAACTTCACCGGGGAAGCCCGGGACATCGCCACCATGGCCCACGAACTAGGCCATGCCGTGCATGGCCTGATGGCCAAAGACCATTCGATCTTTACGTTCCATTCAACCCTCCCGCTGGCCGAGACGGCGTCCGTCTTCGGTGAACGCATCCTCTCGGATACCCTCATGTCGAACGAGCGCAACAAAGCCGTGCGACAGGGGTTGCTCCTCAATCAACTGGACGACATCTATGCAACGGTGCTCCGGCAGGCTTATTTCATTCGTTTCGAGCAAGCCGCGCATCGGATGGTCGCGGAGGGGGCCACGGGAGATCAACTGGCACGGGCCTATCTTGCAGAATTGAGGCAGCAATTCGGCAAATCGGTAAAGGTGCCCGACGAATTCCAATGGGAATGGCTCATGATTCCCCATCTGTTCGCCAGTCCGTTTTATTGTTACGCTTACAGCTTCGGCAATCTGCTCGTGCTGGCGCTGTATCGAATGTACAAGGAACAGGGGGAGTCATTTGTTCCGAAGTATCTGGATCTGCTCGCCACCGGCGGCTCCCAATCACCACAGGACATTCTCGCCAAGGTGGGTGTGGATATGACATCGGCCGCCTTTTGGCAGTCAGGATTCGATACCATCAACGATATGGTGCAGCAGCTGGAAGGGACTCTGTCCTAATAATAATCCCATCTCATTGATAGTTGGCTTAGCTAATAATCGCTGGACAGTGTGGGCTCTTGACAGGATCGTTATTTAATGGCATACTGAGAATGCTTCTCATAATCGTTGATTGGTGACTGTATGTATGTTTGCCTGTGCCGAGGAATCACTGAGTCTGATGTGCGCGATGCGGGGCGAGCGGGGTTTGTGATGCCCTGTCAGCTCAAGTCCAAGTTCGGTCTGAGGCAAAGCGGGAGCTGCGGGCGATGCGCGAAGAACATTCACGAGTTTGTCGAGCTTGCCGTCCAGGGTTCCTCGACCAGCACGGTCGATCGGTAGATTGCCGAAGAGTGTCTCTCGGTTGACCGGAAGCCCACTCCGGCACCCCCCTTCGCGATTCACACGACCACGACAATGTACGATCAATGTGAAGAACCAGCTCTGATGAGCTTCGTCACTTCGGCAACGCGTTGGCCTAGAGCCTTGGCTTCCGCAAGCTCCTTGTCATCTATACCCGGACTCTCTCCCTCCGTCGTGGCCGACGCTCCAAAAGCTCCGCCGCCGCCCACCACAATCATCTGATTTCCCAACATCGCGGCGAGAATGGTCAACATCGTCACCTCTTTCCCGCTTGAGACTTGTCCCGCCGTGGCGAAAGCCGCCCCCACCTTGTTTTTCATCTTGAACTCGGGAAAGACCCCGAATTTGAATTGCCAATTATCGAAAAAAGTCTTCACCTCTCCGGACATGTTGGACCAATAGACTGGAGAGCCGACCACCACCGCATCGGCGGAAAACAGGTCTTCTGCGCTCACCTGCCCCACACGTTTCATGACAACCTGCGTGCCGGCGATCGACCTTGCGCCGGCGACCACCGCTTCCGCCATGCGTTCGGTATTTCCCGAGAGGGAATGATAGGTCACAAGAACGGTAATCGATGGCGCAGCCGCGTCCGCCCAGGACCACGACGCGCATCCGGTGCAGAGCACGACCCACGTCAATGCAATCGCCTGAAGATACCGTGATGCACTCAAGGAATGGGCCCTGGTGGGATAAGTTGACACAACCTCACGGTCCTGATGAAACCGGCACGGAAAAAGTTATCGTCGAAACGTCTCTTCCTCCATATGCTCCTCAACCGACACTTCCGTCAGGGTTCCACGATAGGTACAGCGGTGGCACCGAATGCGCCATTCTTCAATCCACTTTTCTTGAACATAGGACTGGCGACACCCGGGGCAAACGAAGACACCTTTTTTGTATAACACCCGTCGTTTTTCCTGCATGGTCTCCTCTTTCTTGCTGCGTCTGAGGATGGCACATCGCCGGAAAGGATTGCAAGATTGACGGAAGACAATCACCCCCGGCCCACACAGGTTCCTTGACTGCAGTAACCCGGCTGGCTAGGATGCGCATCATGTTGTTGACGAGGGTAAACTCCTTCTCTCTGTGGTCCATGGCCCTCATTGGGTTACTTCTCTTTGTGTTGCCGACATCCGCCCTTGCGGCCGCTGATACAGAGCTCGTGCACATTCATACTCCCTCAGGTATCACGATCCACGCCGAAGTCGCCGACACGCCGTTGAAACGTGCGGTGGGCTTGATGTATCGGGATCACCTCAAGAAAGACCATGGAATGTTATTTTTCTTCAGTCAGCCGCTCGCCTGGTCCTTCTGGATGAAAAATACCAAGATCCCCCTCGATCTCATTTGGTTGGATGCCAAAAAGCGGGTCACCCATATCGAACGCAATGTCCCGATTTGCACGAAGACCGATGATTCCTGCCCTCAATACCGTCCGCACAGCGATGATGCGATGTACGTGCTGGAAATTGCCGGGGGGACGGTTGATGCGTATAAGCTCGAGAAGGGAACGAAACTTTCTTTCGGCCAGCCCTAGCCTCTTCCCTCAGTTTTTCTTTCAGGATCGTTCCTGCCAGGATCGAACACGCCGCGCGGTAATGACACCATCGATCCGTTCAATGGTTTTCAACACGCGGTTCAGGTGGGCCGTATCGGCAATCTCGACGACAAAATCAAGTTCCGCCTTGCGGTCTTCCCGCGTAATGATTTCAGCGCGGCTGATATTCGCCTTGCATTCGGCGATCGCGGATGAGACGTTCGCCAACACTCCCGTCTTGTCCTCGGCGATGACGGCGATTTTGACCGCATGCTGACCCGGTGTGGCCGTATCCCATTCCACTTCCACCAATCGTTCTCGGTCATAATCCAACGCTTCCAGGTTGGGACAGTCGACGGAGTGAATCGTGAGGCCCCTTCCGCGCGTGATGTATCCCAAGATCCTGTCACCGGGGACGGGGTTACAGCATCGCGACAGTTGCATCAGCAAATCCCGTCCGCCCTTGACTTGGACCCCCGGCTCCGTCCCCCTTGTATGGACGACTCTGGGGGCTCCCGTCGGCTCGGGCTGAATCGCAGGACGAGCTGTTGGAGTCGTGAGTCGTCCGATGAGTTGGGCGGTTGCGAGGTGGCCGAATCCTACGGCCGCAGCGAGCTCATCAGTCGTGGCATACCCTTCTTGCTTCGCGATTTCCAGCAGCGCATTCGACTTCAAGACCTGCGACGGAACCAAGCCATGGCGACGAATGTCGGTTTCAAGCAAACGCCAACCGATTTCCAAGCTTCGTTTCTGTTCCTCTCCCTTGATCCAATGCTTGATCTTGGTCTTCGCGCGCGACGTGCGTACGAACTTGAGCCAATCTTTATGCGGAGTCTGATTCGGCGATGTCAGAATTTCGATGGTGTCGCCGCTCGTCAGCTCATGTTTGAGCGGAACGATCTTTCCGTTGACCTTCGCCCCAACGCAGTGGTCGCCGACTTCCGTGTGGATCGCATAGGCAAAATCGACGGGCGTGGCTCCTTTCGGCAGTTCCTTGACGGTTCCCTTGGGAGTAAAGACGTAGACGACGTCGTGGAACAACTCGAGTTTCACGGAATCCATGAATTGACGATTGTCGGGCAGGTCTTTTTGCCATTCGATGAACTGCCTCAACCATCCGAAGGTCTTGCTGTCTTTGTCGTGAATCCGCCCCTGCTCCTTGTATTTCCAATGGGCCGCGATTCCGTATTCGGCCACCCGATGCATTTCTTCCGTACGGATCTGAAACTCCACATGTTCGCCCTTCGGCCCGACGACGGTCGTGTGGAGGGATTGATAGAGATTCGACTTGGGGATCGCGATGTAGTCCTTGAAGCGGCCCGGCAGCGGCCTCCACAACGAATGGATGACGCCCAGGAGCGCGTAGCAGTTCATCTTCGTATCGGTAATGATCCGCAAGGCGGTGAGATCATACACCTCTTCGAACGAGATCGACTGTTTCTTCATTTTTTGGTAGATGCCGTAGAGATGTTTGGGCCGTCCGTACACGGCTCCGGTCAGCCCATTCTCTTTCAGGGCTTGCTCCACGAGCGCTTGCACCTCTTGAATATATTGCTGACGATCTTCATCGCGCTTCGCCACGCAGACCCTCAAGGTCTCGTAGGCGTCCGGCTTGAGGTGTTTCAAGCACAAATCCTCCAGCTCGTTCTTCACCCAACCGATTCCGATGCGATTGGCCAAGGGCGCATAGATCTCCAACGTCTCTTGGGCGATTTCCTGCCGTTTTTTCTCATCGAGATGTTCGAGGGTTCGCATGTTGTGGAGCCGATCGGCCAATTTGATGATCACGACACGGATGTCGTCCGCCATCGAGAGCACCATCTTGCGAAAGTTCTCCGCTTGCTTTTCTTCGGAGCTCCGAAACGTGATCTTCCCGATCTTGGTGACCCCGTCCACCAGATGAACGACTTCCTTTCCGAATTCACGCTGAAGTTCGTCGGCCGTCGCGACCGTATCTTCCAGCGTATCGTGTAACAATCCGGCCACAATCGCAGTAACATCGGTTTTGAGGGAAGTCAGGACGCCGGCCACGGCCACCGGATGCTTCACATAGGGCTCTCCGGATCGACGCACTTGTCCTTCATGCGCCCTTGCGGAAAATTCATAGGCTTTCCGCACCATGCCGAGATCGGCGTCCGGCTGATAGCTGTGCAGGTGATCCAGCAGTTGATCGATACTTGTCACGGTTTCATGCATCATCGATTACTCGCAGCCCGACGCTCTGATATCTCTGATGCGCAGTTGAATCCGATCGTACCCGTTCCAATGATTCAATTCCGGCGTAAACGCGACGTCGATAGGCGTCTTGAGAGACAACCCATGCTCGTCCAACGATTTCATCCCGAATCCAATGCCGTCAAAAGGCAGCGATCCGCCCTGGCGGACCGTCATCTTCAAATGTTTCTCTCCGACAACTCGTGCGTTGAGAATGTCCAGCCCCTTGACGGCAAACATCGGCTCCGGATTTCCCGCGCCGAAGGGATGCAGCGCCCCGATTTCCCGAATCAACTGCAACGTAACCTCGTTCAGCCGCACCTCTGAATCGACATGCAACAGGGGAACACTGTGTGTTTCTCGAATCCAGGCCTCCGCGATTGCCGAAAACCGTTCTGAAAATTCAGGTAACCGCGCCTCTTCAATCGTAATGCCTGCCGCGCTCGGATGCCCGCCGAAGGCCACGAGCAGGTCTCGACAAGCAGTTAAGGCCTGATATAGGTCGAATCCGGGCACGGTCCGAGCCGAACCTTTTCCAATCCCTTCCTCGTTCACGGCGACAACGATCGTCGGACGATGAAATCGTTCCATGATCCGTGCAGCCACGATCCCGACGACCCCCAGATGCCATCCGCGCGCATACAGTACAATGCCGCCCCCCCACTCCCGTGCTTCCGCTTGAGCCAACGCTTCCCGGAGGATATTGGCTTCGAGTTCGCGACGGGCTCGATTCAACCGTTCCAGATCTTCAGCCAACGATTTGGCTTCCCGTTCCGACTCCGTCGTCAGAAGTCTGACCCCTTTGATCGCCTCATCCAATCGCCCCGCGGCATTGAGTCGAGGACCGAGTTTAAAACCGACGGTTTCCGTCGTGCATTCCCGGCTCACGCCGGCGACCTGCTTCAAGGCTCGGATGCCGCAGCGCGCCCCCCGTGAGATTTGCGCGAGCCCTTCTCGCACAAACAATCGATTTTCATCCTGCAACGGGACCACATCGGCAATCGTGGCAAGCGCAACTAAATCCAGGAGGGACTCCACAGGCACTGAACCGGGACCATATTTTGCCTCATAAGCTTGTGCCACCTTGTAGGCCAAACCACCAGAACAGAGGTCACGAAAGGGATACCGAGCGTCGGATCGCTGCGGGTTCATCATCGCCAACGCCGGCGGCATCTCCGCGCCGCTTTGATGATGATCGGTCACGACGACATCGATTCCCAACTCATTGGCAAGGCTGATCTCACGATGCGATGTGGTCCCGCAATCGGAAGTGACCAATAAAGAGACGCCCTCCTTGGCCAAGGTTCGAACGGCACGCTCGTTGAGTCCGTACCCCTCCCGCAGACGATGAGGAACATAGGCCCTGACCTCGGCGCCGAGGCCGCGGAAAAAGGAGAGGTATAGACTCGTAGCGGACATGCCGTCCACATCATAATCGCCATAAAAACATACGATCTCGCGCCGTTGCATCGCTTGGTGCAGGCGGTCGACCGCCTTTTCTATATCCGGAATCAAGAAAGGATCATGGGTTCGGAGCGGAGAGATCCAGGCGGTGGCCTGGTCCACATTGGTGACGCCCCGGTTAAGCAACAAGGAAGCCGTGGCCGATGAGATGGATAACGCGTGTGACAGGAGGTTTCGTCGGATGGGATCGACTTGACGAACCACCCAGAGCTTTGACGGCATCCTCATCCTCTCAAGAGCCTGGGCCGCGACCATAGTCAGACCACGGAACACAGGAGACCGGAGCAGACTGTAATAAGTCGCTCCTTCTTTGTCAAACCGACGAGCTTGGAGAGGAAGGGTCAATCGAGCGGAAACGGGGAAGCGGAATCGAAGGGTTATTCGCCTCCTTTCTGGACGTAATTCTTCACGAATTCTTCAGCGTTTTTTTCAAGGACGTCATCGATCTCATCGACCAGCTTATCGATGTCCTCCTTGATTTTCTTGCCGGCTTCGACGACCTTGGGATTCGCCTTGACTTCTTCTTTACTCTGCGGCTCTCGTCTCGGCTCTTGCTTTCGTTCCTGCTTTTCCATTCGAGCACCTCCCGTGGACCAGGGGAAACCCTCGCGATTAGCCGGCAACCACCGATCGTCAACTCACCATACTCTAGGGTACCGAAACCCGTCAAGGCATAGGGAGAAACGAAAAGCGCCGTGCCCCCGGGGACACGGCGCCATATCACATCCAACGGTACTGTCGGAATCTAGAACGGCAACCTAACCCGCGATCAACGACACGATGAGCAAGGCAACGATATTGATGACCTTGATCATCGGGTTCACCGCAGGTCCCGCCGTATCCTTGTATGGATCGCCGACCGTATCGCCGGTTACCGCCGCCTTGTGCGTATCGGTGCCCTTCAAGCCCTGCTCTTCAATGAACTTTTTGGCATTGTCCCAGGCGCCGCCGCCACTCGTCATCGATATCGCGACGAACAAACCGGTCACAATGCTACCGACCAGCACGCCCCCGAGCGCCTGTGGGCCGAGTACCAAACCGACGATCACCGGCGAGGCCACCGGAATCAAGCCGGGAACCATCATCTTCTGAATGGCCGCTTGGGTCACGATATCGACGCACGTGCCATACTCGGGCTTGCCCGTGCCTTCCATGATACCCTTGATCGTTCGGAATTGCCGCCGCACCTCTTCCACGATCAACCCTCCCGCTTCACCGACGGCCCTCATACACAGTGAGCCGAAGATGAACGGCAACATGCCGCCCAGGAATAGGCCCACCAAGACTTTTGGATTGGAAAGGTCGAACGCGGCAAGCGCCGGATTGTGCGCCGCCACTTCGCGCGAGTATTCGGCAAAGAGCACGACCGCCGCCAAACCGGCGGACCCGATTGCGTAGCCCTTGGTGACCGCCTTGGTCGTATTGCCGACGGCATCCAATGGATCCGTGATATCTCGAACTTCCTTGCCTAAGTGCGACATTTCCGCGATCCCACCGGCGTTGTCGGTGATCGGACCGAACGCATCGATGGCCACCACGATCCCGGCCATCGAGAGCATCGCCACCGCTGCCACCGCCACACCATACAACCCGCCGGACTCTGCGCCGCCGCAAATCCAGTAGCTCCCGAGAATCGCCGCGGCAATCACCACGACCGGAGCCGCGGTCGCCTGCATGCCCACTGCCAAACCGGCGATGATGTTGGTCGCATGACCGGTTTCGCTCGCTTTGGAAATGTACTTCACCGGCTCGTACTCTTTTGACGTGTAGTAGTCGGTGATGAACACCAGCGCCAAGGTCACGGCTAAGCCGATGAGCGCCGCGATGTAGTAACTGAACCCGCTGACCCCGCCGACACCGCCCATGATCATAAAGGTAATCGGCAGGAATGCCACGGCGGCAATCCCGCCGGCTACGAATAGCCCCTTATACAGGGCCGGCATGATGTCGCCGCCCGGAGCCACCTTGACGAAAAGAACGCCAACGATCGTGGCGAAGATGGTAACACCGCCTAAAGCCAATGGATACAGGATCGGTGCGGTCGCCCCTTTGAACATCGTAAAAGCCAACACCATGGCTGCCACGGTCGTCACCGCATAGGTTTCGAACAGGTCAGCGGCCATACCGGCGCAATCGCCCACATTGTCCCCCACGTTATCGGCGATGACCGCCGGATTCCTCGGGTCATCTTCCGGAATCCCCGCCTCGACTTTGCCGACCAAGTCGGCACCAACGTCCGCCGCCTTGGTGTAGATCCCGCCGCCGACGCGGGCAAACACAGAGATCAAACTGCCACCGAATCCCAGGCTGAGCAACGCGTGAATGGCTTTTTCTTGTCCGGCCATCGATTCTGCGATGGTATAAAACCCTGTAATGGCCAAGAGCCCAAGACCGATCAGCAAAAGACCCGTCACCGCTCCACCACGGAAGGCCACGACCAAGGCCGCATTCATCCCATTGTGAGCGGCTTGAGCGGTCCGCACATTGGCACGAACCGCAATGATCATTCCGACATAGCCGGCAATAGCCGAAGCGCCCGCCCCGACCAAAAAACCGACGGCGGTAATCAATCCAAATTTATCGGACACGGCTCCAGCAGCCGCCAGAATGACGAACAGACCAGCGGCCACATAGGCGACGGTCTTGTACTGCCGATTCATGTAGGCGCCGGCGCCCTCTTGAATGGCTTTTGCAATTTCCTGCATCTTGGCATTGCCGGCGTCAAGCTTGAACACCCACATCGCCAGGTACAACCCATAGCCGATACCCGCCACGGCCGCTATGAGGGCAAACGTGATAATCGCTGAGTCACTCACGGGACATTCCTCCTGCTGGTTAAACGGACTCCTTATGTCACACGGCTCTCCGTGGCTTCAACCCATCCAAAGTACATGCGCGAGTGGGGAAACCCAAGGCGGGCGGGAGCAGAACTGGAAGCTAACCACCCGAAAAGCTGGGTCATTCTATAGGGTCACAGTGAGAGGATCAAGACAAAAGACGGCGTTCTTGCTGCCAACAAGCTTATCGCCAACTTGACAATGACTATCCATGCAACGACCCCTTTTGCACTGGATTTGACGAGTGATTTGCCTCCGGATGGAGTGATACGATCATGGTACATCTTCCATACGGGACAAGAGGTTACGTATGAAAACCGTGATCTTTCAAATGATCCTGTGCCTGTATATTGCGAGCCTCCTCATGGCATGTGGAAGCGATGGCGACACGCAGAACACCGTCCCTGTCTCAACCAGCCTGAAGCTGCAAATCATCGCAAGCAACCTGAACTCTCCGGTGTTCTTGACCGCTCCTCCTGATGATGCAACTCGCCTGTTTGTCGTGGAACAAGGAGGTGCGATTAAGGTCCTTGATCGAACATCCGGAGCCGAGCTTGGAACGTTCCTCACGATAACCGGCATCACTAGCGGTGGAGAGCGAGGATTGCTGGGAATGGCGTTTGATCCAAATTACGGCGTCAACGCCCGGTTCTACATTCACTATACGGACGCCAATGGCGCGATCACCATCGCTCGGTTTCTCCGGTCACCGACGAACCCCAATGTAGCTGATCCCAACTCACGGTTCATCTTGGTGTCCATTCCCCATCCAACCTTCGCGAACCATAACGGCGGCATGGTGGCGTTCGGACCGGATGCTTGTCTGTACGCGGCCGTCGGGGATGGAGGAGGTTCAGGGGATCCGGGCAACAATGCCCAAAATCTCGCAAGCCGGCTAGGAAAAATTCTCCGAATCGACCCGACTACGCCAGAAACAGCCTGCACTGGCGGAACAGTCAATCCATTTGTCCTCAGCGGAGGTGATCGGCTGGTGTGGAGCTACGGGTTGCGGAATCCCTGGCGCTTTTCGTTTGATGGCGGTGATCTCTACCTCGCCGATGTCGGCCAAGGTGCCCGGGAAGAAATCAATGTGTCGCAAGGCCCCAACGCCGGACGTGGACTGAATTACGGCTGGCGCCTCATGGAAGGATCGGCCTGTTTTAATCCAGCGACCAATTGCAATACCGGTGGACTCACGTTACCAACTGTCGAATATCCGCACGACAACGGCGCCTGCTCCGTCACCGGAGGCTATGTCTATCGCGGCCAGGCACTACCGGCCATCCAAGGCACCTATTTCTATGCCGATTTCTGCGCGGGCTTCGTTCGAAGTTTCCGCCTCAATAATGGCTCGGCTCTCGAACAAACAGAATGGCCGTTGCTCGCCGCTTCCTCAATTACGAGTTTCGGCCGGGATGGCATGGGTGAGCTCTATATCCTGGCTCAAAATGGCACCATGTCTCGAATCGTCCCTAACTAGAGTTTCGCCCTGCTACTTCGTAGCCCCACCCGCATGCCTCTCGGTCTGTTTACGATTATCCCCGACTTTGATATAGTTGCGCCCGGCAAACGACCTATGGGATTCGAACCCAACTACATCGTTGTGGACGGCCAAACGTTCAGCAAGGCCAAATTGGCGCTGGACAATCACGTCTACAAGAACTGCCAGATTGACGACTGCGACCTGTACTACAGTGGCGGACAATATGAACTGCTCGACACGCACATCACCAACTCTCGACTGATCCTGAACCATCCCGCAAAAGGCATCTATAATGCCCTGCAGATCTTCAAGATGAAGTCCCCGGGCTCCCGCATCGTCTTCGAATAGCTCCGAAGGACGCTGTCCTTGTCCTACGCCTACGACTACACAAGGGTTACAGCCAGTGAGAGCGCTACCAAACGATACTGGCGCTCCCTCAAGATGGCGCTGACCCGCAGCGTGAGGGCCAAGACGTTCCAATACGATGGTCGGGAGTACGAGTATCTATATCATCCCTATAACAGGACCTGGAAAAACGAGCGTGGCGTCGAGATCCCCATCTTCCGTGAACTCCTCCTCGAATATGAAGGCAAGCGGGTGCTCGAAGTGGGCAACGTCCTGTCTCATTATTTTCCCATCCATCATGACGTCGTCGATAAGTATGAGGTCAGCTCCGGCGTCATCAATCAAGATATCGTCGAGTTCGTCCCTCGAGAGAAATACGACTTGATCATCAGCATCTCGACGTTGGAACACGTCGGGTGGGACGAACAGCCACAGAAACCAATCAAGCTGCTGCAGGCGATTGATCGTCTGCGATCCGCATGTCTGGCCCCCTCCGGCCGGCTCGTGGCGAGCCTCCCGATCGGGTACAACCGCTATTTCGATTATTTGCAGAACAACGGCAAGAGTCCGTTCAGGACCCAGCACTTCCTCAAACGGATTTCACAGCAGAATTATTGGATTGAGTCGGATTGGGAGCACTGCCGCGACGTGCCCTACGGCCGCTTCGTCGCCCATGCCATCTGCATTGGGACCATCCAGGGATAAACACGTCGACCAACGATGTCGGGTTGAGCTCTGCTGCCTCGTAAAGGTTAACCACACTTCTGCAGCAACGTCCCAAGACACTTGAGCGTCCCCAGTGGATTCTGCAGTGGCGCTTTGAGAAGCACTATTGAGGGGAGTCGGATTGCCAGCAGTTCCCTACAACCGGTTCGTCGCGGCCGCCATGGAAACCATCCAAAATTGACTGCCCAATCGAACCGGAGTCGGTTTACACCAGTCGTAAATTATGCCGGCCGACTGAAAAACAATGGCACTGGTTCACTTGAAGGGATTCGCGATTCGTAGTTTTCCAAACACAGCACCGTCGTGAAAATCCTCGGAGTAGAGGAGAGTCGTTCCAGCCACGAGAGCCGCTTCTACAATCAGCGCATCCCAAAATGAGATTTTAGCCTTGCTGCTGCGCTGGATACCCAACAGAATCAAGGGGGTATCAACCTGGACGATCGGGAACGCTGCGAGATCTTGTACCGCCTTGAGTGCAGTATCGAGATCAAGTGGAACGGCCAGCTTCCTCGTCACAGACACATAGAACTCTTGCAGTACCTGAGTGCTCAGAATGATCTGCGTCCGCAGTTCCTGGCTTGAGAGGAGTGCTTGCGCACGTTGCTGTTTGGCAGGAGCATCGGCATCAAATAAATAGACCAGCACATTCGTATCAAGAAACACTCGCTCCTTCATCGCTCGTGGAGGTCTTCACGGGTCCACCGCCGATTCCCCCGTCTTGTTTTCGTCCGCTGAGACAACCGCAACAAATCGTTGATCGCCTTTTCCTTTTGAGCCTTCATTCCAGCATAATCAGTCAGGTAGTCCCGCACCACCGCATTCACAGACGTCCCCTCTTCCAGCGCCCGCATACGAGCACGCTTCAGCGTATCACCTTCAATCACAATGGTTAAATTCGCCATGCCGCCCTCCTAGTTACACACGGAATCAGTGTAGCACTGGTTCTATGTCGCAGCAACATTCAGCATGTGAAAGAGGATGGTCTGGGGAGCCGGGCTAGCCGCACATTTCGGTTGATCACCACGTTGTCGAACCACTTCACAGCTTCCTGACCACGCCAATTCCGACGCTGCTGAGATAATCGAGCAACCCAAGATTTTCGAAGTACGCTTGCTGCGATGGCGTCAATGAGACCGCGCCTGTCCGCATCAGCATAAAGAATAACAACGCCCAGCCAGCGGACAGAAAATAGAAGCCACAATAAGCCAGACGCCGATGGGCCGTCTCCGAAGATCACTATTTCGAGTCGAGTTAGGTGCCGAGGATGATTCCGTTACAACACTGAGCTTCTTGCCGCATTTCGTACAAAATACCGCTCCTGTTCCCGCCGGATTCCCGCAGTGTATGCAGAACATTCTCACCACCCATACGAGCCATCTAACGGCTGAGATGAGCAGCCGTTAAATTCCGCAGCGCGAGTTTGGACTCGGATGTGTTGCTTGATGCATTGCCACATCCTATAGCAAAACTGAGAACTGTCTACACGTCGTACAAGCTCACACCCTAATCCGTCGCCACCATCGCGCCGTATTTCTCACAATGGCAAGCCACAAATTTCTATAAACCTCACTTTATGGCTTGGAACTCCAGCGCTTACCAGCGTGCTATTCATTTCTAAAATTTCTGATTGAATATAGTAGGTCACAACCCATTCAGGATCTGAATATCTAGTAGCATTAACGATCTCTACAAAGTAGGGAATATCAACTTCGGACAATGAGTGGCCAACGACGTATATCTCCTCTATTCCTGCCAACGAATCGAAGTAACCTCTGTGTTTCTTGACGATCTCATGCACGGGCTTATACGTAGCAAAAAAGTAGCTATCCAGAATGTCATTTGCCTCGGTTTCCCTGGTGTCTTGCGCTTCCAAATCAAGACCGTGGTTCAGTGACTGTCGCCCATAAGGATTAACGGCATGGCCAAGAACCAAGTCAGGCTGATTATCTGCAACACTGTTGTGAATGTGAAGGACCCGTCCTGGAGAAATCTGATAGAGACGCTGCAGCGTGCTTGTATAGTTAAAATTTAGATACCGCGCTCCAGCATCAAGTGGCAGCAAAGGCACCGAACATGACGACACATCTGGAATTTTCAGGGTCTTTGCCCAAGCGGTAAAGGCAGCTTTTAGGCCACTGGAAAGCGCATCGACAATTTTCTCTACCTCGTACTGATAGTCATGGTGATAGCTATCACTCCAGTCTTCAGCACCATATGAATCTAGAAAGGCCGATGCGTTGTCGACGATAAAATCCACATCTAGATGCGCCAGCTTGGCTTCAAGGTTTTTCCAATCTCCCTCAAACGGCAAGTACGTTTTAACAACTTCGTGTAGCTCGAAATTTACTTGCTCGAGGTAACGACCAAACCCACCATAGCTGGATTTGATCCCATGATACAGGTCAAATCCATTCCCAATCACATAGAGCCTTTTCCGTGGCATTCCCTGAACCTGCTAAGAAACCTAGCGTTTGAGTTGAGGTTTGCGAAACTGGCTTGTCGGCGTAGCGTCTCTCCCAAAGATTGCAACGCCATTGAGCGGGGCTGGTAACGCTGTCCACGGCTACTTGCCAACCGGAACGTTCTCCGTCCGCTTGACGATTTCAATCGGTTGGAAGACCGGATCTTGTGACCCCTGAGATGACTCCGCTTCAACACGCTGGAGAAATGAGGCAGGGCCATTCAATGGAGCATAATTGAGCCCGACTTCGACATCGAAGGTTTTGGTATCTTTCGGTGTGGGGAAGATGAAAGTTTCCTCTCTCGTCTCTTCGGGTTTCAAGACTGTGTCTTCGAGGACTTTCGCCGCTTCGAAGTCGAAGATCGTCTTCTGTCCTTGAGCATCGGCATAGGTCCGACCATAGACACGCTTATCGGAAAACACCGTTTTGAGATTTTTCCCTTTGATGTCCAGATTGAGAACCACCGCTGCCCAGGCCGGATGGGTAGCCGGCAGGTTATGCGGCACCAGGCTTTGGACCTTGACCGTCACTGTCGTTTTGTCACCGTCGATCTTGGTCCGTACGTCAAGTTTTGCCGCTTCTTGCCGAAGTTTCCCGATACGTCCGGGGAAACTATGGTTGGCGATCGTCCGTTTCTTTTCCCCATTGGCTGACTCGCCGACCTGTTGAGGCATGTGGCAGGTTTGGCATTCTTTTCCGGACTTGACCGCTCGGCTCTGATCCCAGTTCCCGAGCAAGTCGTTGGTCTTGCCCAGGTTCGTCGCGGAAGGTACCGACTGATGGCAATTCAGACAGAGGTCGGACTTCTGAAACAGACCTAATTCCATTGAGTGATGCGCGAGGTTCTGAACGAAATCCTTATATGGCCCATAGAGCGTCTTCCCGCCGGTCTCATACTTTGGCTCAGGAGGATGTTTGGCTCGATCGACCTGCCTGATCAAATGGCATTGACTACAGGCGACACCATCGAGAGATGGCTCCCCTGATTTTGCTTGATCAATAAAGACTTGGGCATGGTCCGGAAATTCCCGCACATGCGGGGCATGACACCGGAAACAGAGCGCTTTGTCTTTTCCCGCCGCAGAATTCAAGTAGATGTCGAGCGAGGCACGAAACGCCGGAGAATGGAGAGACTTCGCCAAAGGCGAGGTTTCCCACTCTTCATACACCCGTTCATGACACCGTTTGCACTTGGTGGAATGGGGAAAGGCCTTTTCAATCATGGACTGACCGGTTGCATTCTGAGCGGATACGGGAGTGAACACGCCGTCAGCTAGCAGAGCAACACACATCGTTACGGCAAAACCAAGCCAGACCGCAGAATGTTCAAAAGGGCATTCCAGCAAGGCCGCAGCGAGATTCGCGAGGCGACGAATAAGGAGCCTCACGTTTGCGGACGGGCGCGAGTTGGTGAGCGCCCAGTGTCTTAGAGGCAAGGCGTAATCTTTCTCACCCGGCCCGCCCCGAGCTGCTTTCGCAGCTCTGTCCCGTCGGCACGTTGAGCGTCTAAGCGATGCGAGAACGATGCTGGAGGACTTTTTCAACATTCTGCTAGGAAAGGGATTTGACACGATACGTCAAGAAATGCCGCTGGGTATATTCTTGGATGATTTGCTTCGCCTCTTCGCGCTCTTTTTCGGTCTGCAAGGATGCAAGATACTTGTCCGCCAGCGTAGGCTGGGGCGTGGGAATGAGCGCATAGGTGAGCACAGCCTCTACCGAGGACGCAGCGGTCCCGGCGGGAAGCGTCAGTGAAAATGGAATCTTCCTCGTATGGCCCCCCTTGATGAAAGGGTCAGGAATCGGACCGCGAAGAATCTTCTCATAGGGCACCCCAAACTGTTTGATCTCCTCCGCCAAGGTCTTGCCCACCGCATCCTTGGCCGTGACGGTCAGAAAGAACTGTTTCAACACCGGATCGCCATCGGGAAAACCGTGCGGCAGGCTGCCGACCTTCACAATGCCCATCCCTTCCACCACCATACCGGTCTTTTTCACCTCGACATCGATCCGCGGCATCCACTCGGCCTGCAGGTTCCGATTCTTGAGCAGGGTCCCGGAGACGACGACCCCGCGAAACCAATGCCGCCCGATGGCTCTGGTCATCGCCCCCCGTCGAGAGGTGGAACTGCCGGTCGAGCGCTCCATGTGGCAATCCTGACAGATCGTTCCCTCCAGGATTTCTCCCGGCAGATTCTTCTGCGCAACATCCTTCACTTTGTCGAAATGGCAAGCGGCACAATAATTGGCCCCTCGAAAGTGCTCAGACTGCGCGGCCGGATGGACAAGATTTTCTTCGGGATTGGCATAGGGGCCATACAAGGTCTCGCCTGGCTGCACCTTAAATGTCGGCGGTGAGTTTCTTCCTTTGTCCATTCCATTCATCAGATGGCAGGCCGAGCACCCGATTCCTTCGATTCCCGCCTTGCGGCCAAGCACGTGCGACACGATTTTTTCGGCATGCTGAGGGAAGACGGTGACGGCGGGCACATGACAGGAGAGACATCGTCCCTGTTCATCCGCGGTCGGATTCGTCTGTTTCCAAAGACCCAACACCGTTCGAAAGACAGGCGACTCCAACGACGTACCATGTAGAAGTGCGGCATCCACCCGGCCAAAGGTCTTCAAATCCGGCGTTTGTTCTCTGGTCCCCTTCCACTCCTCATAGTGACGCTCGTGGCATTGCTTGCAGTCTTCAGAACGGATGAAGACTTTTTCAATTTCTGCAACCCAGTCGGTCTGTGACGGGACAGTGCCTTCTTGAGCGATCGCCCACTGAAGACCAAGACCGTTCAGGCATACCGCAATCACCGTCAATCCCACTGAGCCGACGAGTCGCAGCTTTGCCATGCTCACCCGATCTTCATCCCTAGTCTCGCTTGCACCCAACAAAGTGAAAATTGACGCCCCAGCCGATTGGTTCGCCCGGATCCGCCGGCTCATAGGTTCCGACGGTGAAGTTACATTGCTTCATCGCCTTGCTGATGGCCCGCCCGAAGTCCGCCATACTTCGAATCTCTTGCTTGTCGATTTCCTTGATGACGGACCGGACCTTGATTCCCGCATAGTCCGCTCGTGAATTCCCGATGACTTCAAACACCGCCACACCTTGCGGCTGCTGCAATTTCAGCTCTTTCTGAATATCCTCGTCCACGGCTCCCACGACGATACCGAACTCCTCCCCAAGCCTCGATGCTTCTTCTTCCGTCATTCCACCGTCCTGAGTCGCCGCCCAAATATTCCCCATGCTGCCGATCAGAAAATCGCCGAGCAGCACGGTTCCCAGCAGGATGAAACCCTGTAAGATCGTGCTTCTCACCGACCAACCTCACAGTTCAGCTCCCCAGGAACAATCAGGTGGCCACCATGGATGCGAAGGCCTTCCCGCCGCACTTACAGCTTGGCAATGGGATCGATGCTGAGTTGAAACCATGGCGCCACGGCCTTCTGGCCGTTTCGCTCTTTGTTTTCCCCATTCCACACCGCGAAGGATACGGTCTGAACACGACCGGGAACGAGCACGGCTTCATTCTCTTGCTCCTCGCTCACCAGTGGGCGGCGCATCACGACATGCCAGACCCCGTCTTTCCATAACGCGTGCCCCTGGACCCTCCCCTGCTTGTCCTTCGTGGTCAGCGTGCTGAAGCCTCCGCCGATCAAATCTTCCACCGAGGAAACCCGCCTGGGAATGACCTCGAAGGTCCGCACGCCACCTTCCTTTTTCTCCGATGTGCGCGCCGCTCGCCGATCGATATCGCTTTGCCAATCCGCCTTCCAATGCCAGATGTTGATGTAGTGATCCAGTTGCCCCATGCAAAAAAAAGCCGGCGCATCTCCGAGTGGAAGACCGATCGCGACGCCATCCCTGAAGGTACCGGGGGTCAGTCGATCATTTTTCGTGTTGTCGGGCCATTCGAGGAGGAAGGCGATATCGGTCCCGTTGTGGACGGACCGCACGGTCAAGGCCCGCACGGTCGGTTCGGGCCATACCGGCCTGGTGATCACTTGTCCGCTCAGCGGAATGGTGGTCGGCGGAACCTTCTGCCAGGCCGCCTCATCGGCCGCGTTCGGCAAATCCCCTTCGATCAAGCGAGAGCGGATGGTCATCCCCTCGGAACTGACCAAAGGAATCCCGAAAGCACCGAGGATACTGGCGATGACGATCAACCCGGAAAGAAGGCCTAGAAGGTGAACCGGGGAACCACCGACGTTTGTCATTCGCACCGTACAGTACTCCGACAAAGAGCCGAACTCAGAATATCACAAAACCTATGCGGGACAAATGCGGAGCAATGGGTGGGCGGGCTACGAGAGCTTCACACGGCGGATCTTGTTTTCTCCCCGTTCACAGATATAGAGGTGGCCTTGGGAATCCAAGGCCAAACCCACGGGTGAATTCACCACGGCCTCGGTTCCGAGCAAACCGTCCCCGTGTCTCACCATCCCGGCTGACTCCTTGGCCACGAACCGTGCGGCCCCGCAGCCGCCGATGTTCTTATCTTCATAACCGCTGTCTCCGTTCCCCGCAACCGTGGCAATGAGGCCGGTGCTCACATCCACTTTACGGACCCGGTGGTTCATCGTGTCGGAAATGTAAAGATTGTCCTCATGATCGAAAACCACGGCTTCCGGAGCATGCAACATGGATCGGACGGCGGGCTTGTCGTCACCGTCGTACCCATACCGGCAAATACCCGCAACCGTGGAAACAATGCCCGTCCGTGAATCGATTTTTCTGACGCGGTTGCTCCCTTTGTCGACAAGGTGCACGTCACCCCTACTGTCCACCGCGATCCCGACGATGTCGTACAGGCGCACGTCCATCGCGGGCTTTCCATCGTCCAGATACATCGACATATCCAGCCCATCGGAACAGACCGGCATGAGCCATCCTTGATCATCGCTGAAATCGATTCCGATCGCGTCGCCCGACAGCACGACTAAATTTCGAGCGACCAACGGTTGCTCCCGCGCTTCATCTTCCACCGACCACGTTCCGGCAATCGTCGTGACCACACCTGTCTTAGGATCGAACCGTCTGATTTTATGCGCTTGGGTATCGGCGATGAAGAGGACATCATTACGGTCAAAGGCGATCGCCGCAGGCCAGGTCAGATTGACCTCCAACGCAGGACCATCTCCATTGAACCCGTGCTGACCCGTCCCGACTACCGTGGTGATGACACCGGTCTCGTGATCGACCTTTCGAATCCGGTTGCTCCCGGAATCGCAGATATACAAATTGTTCCGGGAATCGAACGCGACCCCTAGGGGCAAATAGAGCCCTGCTTCCGCGCAGGAGCCCTCGTCTCCGCTGTAACATGTTTCTCCGATGCCGGCGAAGTTATGAAGCGTGCCTTCTTGGAGATTGATGCGCCGAACTCGGTCGGACCCTGACTCGGCAAGGTAGAGCCACTGTTCCGTCTTGTCGAGCGCAATGTGATGGGGGAGCGGAATGCCGGCTTTCACCGCCCGTTTGCCGTCCCCCGTGCTTCGGGCCTTGCCGTTCCCGGCAAAGGTTTCAATGTAGCCGACCGCCAATTCGAGTTCGGTGCTCATACGCGGATGTGTCAGGCTCGTGGAGCCGGCTGCGCAGCGGCCCCTGCAGGCTGATTCAATGCCGCACTCTGGGTTGAAGACGCGGCGGTCACCGGTTGAGGGGCGGCGGCCTGTTGCACGGCCGCCTGAGCCTCGGCTTCGATCGCATCCGCCTCGTGGACGGACTTCTTGAATCCCTTGATCGCCTTGCCGAGTCCCTCGCCCAATTGCGGCAATTTCCCCGCCCCGAAAATAATCAGCACGATCATGAGTATGAGAACCAGTTCGGTGAACCCTAGACTGCCAAACATAGTACACCTCTTCCTAAAAGTGGTGAATTAGGACCTCGGACCATCCTTGGGTTTCTTGGCAAACCGCTCCTTCAACCGTTTGCGGGCCTGCTCCGCCTGCTCGAACATCTTGCATTTGTCATACACGCCGATGAGGTTGTAATACGCGAGCGGTTCATCCGGGTTGTGTTCCACCGCACTCTCCATGACTCTGACCGCCAGATCGGTTTTCTTGTGGCTGAGCGCGATTTCCATCAGTTTGAAGCTCGATTCCATGTGTTTAGGGTCCAGCTCCAGAGTACGAAGATAGCACTGAATCCCCATGTCGATCGTGTTGTAGTCGGACACCTGAGGATTATCCAGCTCGATATAGACCCCGGCGAGGTTGTACCAAGCGATCGGATCATCCGGCGTGATTTCGACGAGGCGCTCATAGAAATCCTTCGCTTCCATGTATTGTTTCTTGTCCGCGTGAAGCCTTCCAAGGTTGAACAACGCCAGGACATCATGGGGGAAGATCTCCAACGCATGTCGAAACTCGGCTGCGGCTTCATCGGTCATGCCCTTGGTCGCGTAGATCGTGCCAAGATTCGCGTAATACATGGCCAACGACCGATTCATTTCCGCGCGAAGCGATTCCGCCATCTCGATCGCTTTCTTGACCTCGGCCAGCGCATCGTCGAGCCGGCCTTTGCTGAAGTACAATTCCCCGAGCCGACAACGGGCCTGAAAGTCATCGGGTTCGGCGGCCAACAATTTTTCGATGCCGGAGATTTCCTCGTCCGGCGTGAGCGGCTGATCGCCTGGATCAAGCACGGTCTCTGACTGCGATGGCGTCGATCCTGGATTTTCCATAATTCTCTCGCTCTGAAACTAAGCCTTCCCGGCAAGGAGCCCGTCGGATGCGGGCACCACAGGGCCGGCGGTGGCCGACAGCGATTCGGCGGCGGTTGGTTTTACTCGATCAAGGGCAAGCAACATGACTCCCAGAACGACCATCAACGTCAGGTTCGAAAATAGTAACGCATACCCGGCAATGAACATGAGCCCGATCCCATAGCCGGCCAGTCGCCCGGTCATCAGCAACTTGACGACCGTGTAGGACCAACAGAGGAACCCGCCGACATACAGTGCAAACGGGAGATAAAAGGTGTAGCCCATTCCAAACTGAAAAATCCAGCCAATACCCTGTGACGCCTGCCGGAAGACAGCCGCAAACCCCGGGCTCACCGTCTCTAAGACATAGTCGACGATGATAAGCGAAGAAAAAACGAGCCCCGTGGTCGACCAAAACCAGATGGCCCTGTTCCGTTGCCGACGATTCTTGGTTCGGAGCGACAAGCTCTTGCTCTTGCCATAGACTACGAATACCGTGAAACTGGCGACCACCATCAACGCTTCACCGATGCGATGAGATTCGTACACCAAGGGAGGCGCCGCCAAGGTTCCCAGAAAACCATAGATCGTCGAAACGATCTGATAGTACAACCACCCCGCAACACCCAAGTAATAGGTGACCGCCAGCATCCGTTGCGACGGCGCACGATGAGTCATCACATATTCCGACACAAGCGCCGTCAGGACCAGCAGCGTCAGCCCGTTGTAAACGACCGCCCCCAACATGCCCGGCTGCACAACGAGAAACACCACCGTCAACAGCAACAAGAGCGCCGTCCCCACGCTGCCGAGTCTGCCGAGCCATGCCCTCTCGGCTCCTCCCCATCGATGGGCCAAGGTCAACGCGAGAGCCAAGAATAGCAGCACGGCGACAATGTTGAGGAGCCATGTGCCGACCTCCGTCAAGCCGGTGAAGGTGGGTGTGATCCACGGGTGTTCGGCCGCGATTTTGCTGAGATGCATCCCGAGACGGGAGACAAGGCGATACAGAACCAGTTCAAGGAAGGCGGCGAGGAGAACGAGTTTGACGGTATATTCGAACAGCGGACCGAGATCCGAAATTTTCCCCGACAACCGTTCGTTTAGAGCCGTCGTCTTCATGACCGTTCTCGCACCAATCCTTCATTATAGCCGCCGTAAAAAAATCCGGTCAACGTGCGGCCATCGGCGCCTGTCCTGCGCCTTCTTTCGCCCTTGAGATGTACAGAAGCCCATCCGCCATCGCATAGTTGAAGGGCAGCTCGCACACGACTTCGCTGATCCGTTCATAGACATACCGATACAGCCGTTCCGCCTCATCGGGAGTCATCCCTTCCTGCACTTCATAAAAAAATCCGAGACTCAGGTCTTCCGCCGAGGGACGCATGATGCGCCGAATCCCGTATCCGCCCGGATCGCTCATGATGGGCGCTTCCTTTTCCAAGTCGAACAGGCAGGGTTGGCAAGAAAATCCATACGACTCGTGAAGCTTTTTGTTTTCGACGATAAAGTTCATGGTTTCCAGCGCTTCTTCTTCTTTTTCCGTGGGGAACCCGACGATGATGTAACAATGCACGGCGATGCCGAGATCCACGCAGTCATCCGCGATCCGCCGGACCCATTCTTGCTTGATCCCCTTCTTCATGAAATCCATAATCCGCTGATTGAAAGACTCCAATCCAAAGACGATCTTCAAACATCCGGCATCCCGCATCGACGCCAACAGCTCGCGTGAGAGATTTTTCTCAAACCGCATCTCGCACGTCCATTTGACGTCGAGCTGTTTTTCGATCAATTGGTGACACAATCGCTTCGTCGGCGCCAATGCAAAGCACTCGTCGGTAAAGAAGAAGTGGCGCGCCCCATAGCGCTGTTTCAGCCATTGCAGCTCTTCGACCGTACGCCCCGGGTCCTTCTGCCGGAAATTCTGGTGATCGAGCGTCAGCGCGCAGAACGCACAATCTTTGTAGTAGCAACCCCGCGAAAACTGGACCGGTAACACCGGTTCCGGAGACAAGTAACGATCCAGCGGAAATCCGTCATAATTCGGCGCGGGGAGCTGATTGACATTTTCCGAATAGAACGGTTGGTTGACCGTGATTTTGCCGTTCTGTCGATAGATCAGGTTTGGGACTTTGCTGTAATCTTTTTTGCCGGCCAACTGATTCACGAGTTCCAGCAACGCCGTCTCTCCCTCGAATACGACGATGTCGTCGGCTAACTCGAAGAGACTCGGACATCGGCGAATGTTGTCCACCAGACGGGTGAAAATGCTGCCCCCGATGGTCACATGAAGATCCGGAGCGGCTTCTTTGATCAGTCGACAGAGCGTGAGGCCTGGTATGATTTGCGACGTGGCTGTGATCGAAACCCCAATGAGATCAGGACGGCTGTCGACGATCGACGAGATGAACCGGTTCCGAAACAGACTCAGGTAGGGATTCTGCGCTTCATCACGAACGACTCGCATGAGGTCTTTAGAGGAATAAATGGAATAGTTCCCAAACTGATTGTCCACGACCGTGAGCCTGGTCGGGAAATAGATCGCGGAGACCACTTCCAACCACTTGTCGATCATGAAGAGGCTCGCCCGATAGGCATCCGGATCGTAAAATCCTTCGCTGCGCAACGTTTCCTTCGCAAGCTCAATGCGATCTGCGAGATAGGAAAACCGGTCGAGCGAGTCCGTCACCTTCACGTAATGTTCGCGACTTCCGTGCCCCGTCTCCCCGGTCTGAGTCCGTTCAAGTTCACGCTGTTTGGCGACCAGCCGTTGATGGACCTCTGCCGCATAGTCTCTGGTGAGCACCGCGTCCAACAATTCGATCCCGAGGTCCCGCTGCGAGACGTCGGAAATGCCGCCCTGATGCAAAAATCCAGTCAGGGACGGCAAGCTAAGATACGGTTGAGAAGGATGCCAGGTAGGGGGAAAAAGCAACGAGACTTTCATGCGACGCCGGTCCTTTTATGCTTGAAAATCAGTAGGTTCGAGACGTTGTCTTCTTATACCCTCCGCACTTCTCGAAATGCAATCCTACCAAACGGGACAACACCGAATCCGGGCTGCTGAATCATTCAGAAAAAAGGCCCCGAACCGTTCCCACAGTTACCGGGATCCCGATCCGAGGCCTTTTTAACTTTACGCGACGCCGGCGATTGCCGCAGTCGGTCCAGAACAGTTCAGCGCTACAGCTTCAGCGTGAACCAGGTCGACAGCGACTTCATGCCGTTCCGCT